>CACXQO010000025.1 GCA_902769815.1 uncultured Bacteroidia bacterium
CACCTTCCCCATTCGCGTGATGATGCAGTTGGGCATACAATTCCTCATCCTCAGCAACGCCGCTGGCGGCCTCAACCCCGACTTCAAGGTGGGCGACATCATGATCATCACCGACCAAATCCACATGATGCCCAACCCGCTGATTGGGCCGCACGACGACCGTTTCGGCGATCGTTTCCCCGACATGAGCGAGCCTTACGACAAGCGCCTCATCCACTTGGCCGATGCCATCGCAAAAGAGAAAGGCATTGAAGTTCAGCATGGTGTGTACACCGCCACCACCGGCCCGACCTACGAAACGCCTGCCGAGTGCCGCTACTTCCGCATCATCGGCACCGACGCCATCGGCATGTCAACCACGCCAGAGGTCATTGTGGCGCGGCAAGGCAAACTGCCTGTTTTCGGCCTGTCCATCATCTCCGACATGGGCAACATCTATGGCGAAGGCCATCCCGTCATCATCACGCACGAAGAAGTCATCAAGGCCGTGAACGCCGTCGAGCCGAAACTCATCACCCTCATCACGGAACTCATTCGCCGCTCGTCCGAAATCAAGTTCTGATGGCCGTTTATTTCGTCACCGATTTCCATTTGGGCATTCCCTCGCTTGAGGACAGCCACGAGCGCGAGCGCAAGTTATTGCGTTTTTTGGAACAAATTCGTCCCGACTGCGAGGAACTTTACCTGATGGGCGACTTGTTCGACTTCTGGTTTGAGTACAAAACCGTGATTCCCAAGGGTTTCGTCAGGCTGCAAGGCAAATTGGCCGAGTTTACCGATGCGGGCATTCCCGTGCATTTGTTCATCGGCAACCACGACCTTTGGAGTTTCGGCTACCTGCATGACGAAATCGGGATTGAACTGCACCGCGAACCCGTCATTAAGACTATCAAAGGGAAGAAGTTCTTCCTCGTCCACGGCGACGGACGCGGCCCCGGCGACAAGGGCTACAAATTCTTGAAAAAGGTGTTTGAATGTAAGTTCAACCAGTTCTTGTTCAGATTGTTGCATCCTGATTTGGGCATTGGTTTGGCCTTGAAATGGTCGCACAACCATCGTTTGAAAAAACTCAAAAACGAGGTGGAACGCGGCTATTATGACGACATTCCCAACACGCGCCTCTACCAATACGCCCAAGAGCAAGCCCAACTCGACCCTTCAATTGACTTCTTCGTCTTCGGCCACCAGCACAAGCCGATGCAATACCCATCCGGCGACCACGCTTTGACAACCATCGTGGGCAATTGGATTTATGATTTCAGTTATGCGGTGTTTGATGGATTTACTATTAGACTACAAATTTACGACAGCAAAGCGTGAGATAAAAAATTTATGCGTACTTTTGCACAAATAAAAGATTGTTATGTGTACCGTAACCGTTAGAATTGATGAAGAAGTACTTCGTGGAGTGAATCCGAGCCTTTCCGACATGGCTGCCATCCGCAGGTGGGCACAGGAATTGATAGATTTGCGCATCCAGCAAATGGAATTTGGAGACACTGAAACCATGAGTATCGAGGAGGCTCGTGAAATGACCTTAGCAGCAGTTAGGGAGGAGTACGCTCGGCCATGAATTACATTATCAGGAAACGTTGTGCACAGAAGATAACTGCGTTCTATCGAAATGTCTCCAAAAAGTATAAGCACACCTACTCTTTGGCATTGATGGAGAAGAATGTTAATGATGCTTTCGATTCCATCTATGGAATAGAAAACAACCTTCTTAGGCGCGAGCCCACATTATCACGTTGGAAGGGCTATTATATGGCCAATACTGACAAGTGGTATTTCGCCTACACTTTCGATGGTAAGACAGTAACCGTTGTTGATGCCTGCCACGCGCAGAACATGCACGAATAACAATATCCGAAAAAACAAGGCGCATTGTGGGATGAATACGACCACCTGTACTCCAAAACCCGCAAAGCCTTGCACCTCACCATGGTAACAACCTACGGCTTGAAACGCAACATTTACAGCGACATAGCGCAATCGCAAGTGACTTTGGAACAATTATTTACATCTGACGACACCTTGTTATAACTTGACGGAATGTGCCAAATTTTGCGAGATTCCGTCAAGATATAATGGATAACTTGACGGAATCTTTGATTTTTTGTGAGATTTCGTCAAGTTTTCCTTGATAATCCTTCCCATCATATCTCCTCCAACCCCAACTCCTTCAAAAACACATTGAGTTTGTCTCGCGCTTCCGCAATCTTGTCATCACATTCCTTCAACTGTTTGGTAACGGCTTTAAGGTCAATCGGCTCTTCATCTTTCGACAGGTTCACATAGCGGGTGATATTGAGGTTGTAATCGTTTTCCTTGATTTCCTGCAACGAAACCAAACGCGAAAAACGGGTTTCTTCCTTGCGGAATTGGTAGGTCTCCACAATCTTTTCCACATCCTTGTCGCGAAGGTAATTTTGCCGTTTGCCTTTCTCGTAATGATCTTCGCCACTGGC
Organism: uncultured Bacteroidia bacterium; assembly: GCA_902769815.1. Lineage (GTDB taxonomy): Bacteria > Bacteroidota > Bacteroidia > Bacteroidales > F082 > Limimorpha. The sequence goes on from CACXQO010000025.1 coordinate 2,469, forward strand.
GTTGATAAATAGGATTTTGTCATTCTTGCGGCATTTTTTCAGTACAAGTATGCATACAGGAATACCCGTGGAATAGAACAAATTGGCAGGCAGACCAATGACGGCATCGATGTTGTCGTCTTCAAGCAGTTTCTTGCGGATGACTTCCTCCTTGCCGCCACGGAACAGCACACCGTGAGGCAGAATGATGGCCATCGTGCCGTTGTCGCTCAAGAAATGGAAACCGTGCAAAAGGAATGCAAAATCGGCGGCTGACTTGGGTGCCACACCATAGCGACTGAAACGGAAATCCTTGGCGGTTTCCTCGGTTGGGTCCCAGCGCAGACTGAAAGGCGGATTGGCAACCACAGCGTCAAATTGCATCTTTTTGGCAGGATTTTGCTCATTGAGGATGTCCCAATCGTTGGCCAACGAATCGCCATGATGAATTTCAAACTCCGTGTCCTTCACGCCATGCAACAGCATGTTCATTCGGGCGAGGTTGTAGGTAGTAATGTTTTTTTCCTGCCCGTAAAGCTTGCCAATGCCAAAGCCTTCCATCTCTCGGCGCACATTCAGAAGCAAGGAACCCGAACCACAAGCGAAGTCGAGTACCTTATCGATGCGTTTTTTCTTCCCTGTGGATGGGTCTTGGCAATCCAAAGTAACAATGCGCGAAAGGATGGTGGAAATCATTTGTGGCGTATAGAACTCGCCTGCTTTCTGGCCCGAACCTGCCGCAAACTGGCCAATCAAATACTCGTAAGCATCGCCTAACGAATCTCCCTCTGCCCCACTATCTGCCAAGCCATTGGCAATTGTTTGGATGACCTTCGCCAAAAGGGCATTACGCTCAGTGTAATTCTTCCCCAATTTCTCCGAATGAAGATTGATTTCTGAAAACAACCCTTTGAATGAACTACCAAATGACTCATTTTCAATATGTTTGAAACCATCATAGAGTATGTCCAACAAGTCGTTGCTCTGGGTGCGAGCCAACTCTGATATATTGTCCCAAAGATAATTTGGTTTGATAAAATAGTGGATTTTCTTACGCATTTGGTCTTCAAACAATTTCACATCGTTCGGATTGTTGTCGTACCAAATTTGCAAAGGAATTCTTTTCGTGTGGTCACTGATGGGATAATCCGATCCCAATTCCTTCTGTGCAGATTTGATGTAATTGTCCGACAGGTATTTCCAGAAGAGGAACGACAGCATATAATCGCGGAAATCGTCCGCCATCATCGCCCCGCGCAGGTTGTTGGCTATTGCCCAAAGGGTTTTGCCTAATTCTTGTTGGTTATTTTGTGCCATATTTATTGCATTCTTTTATAATCAAAATGATACTTTTCGATAATTCTATTAAACACATCTTTTAACAGATTCTTATTATCAGGAACCATGATATCGGATTGCGGGAAATACACATTTCTATGAGTTAAAGCATTGTCTTCAAGTGCTATTCTATCAGCCTCCTCTTTATTGTATCCTATTTGTTCCAACACAAAACCAATCCTTCCGACACCTAAAAATGAAGAAATATTCTCCAAAATCTGTCTCAAAATTGCCATATGATAGACCTCAATTCCATTCTCCGAGCTATCATCTGCATCATCTTGAATAGCTTTGTCCAACACTTGTAGCATTCTCAAATGATAAAGCCAAACTGCCTTGTCTGCAAAACTAACAAACGAGTAGTCACCATTATCTAATGATAATCCCCTGAGTTGATATTTATTATTCCCTTTATTCCCTCTGAAATGATTACTTGGATCCGTTAGCCAATTGCCAAGAATTGTTGCAAATCCGATATGGTGAGTCGTGATAATAATCTTTCGAGTTTCGTAATGCTTCTTGATAAGTTCAAACAAAGTGAATGCCGTCACAAATATATTATGATCGTCAAGGCTTGAAACAGGATCGTCAATAAAAATATACTGATTTTGTTTGTCAGCCCATCCTTCCGAATCAATCAAAGCCAAGAAAAAACACCAAACAAAGATTCTTTCCTCTCCCCTAGATAGTTTTATGCTTTTTTCATCTTTGTCATCCAAATGAAATGAAACATATTCAATACCCTTTGAAGGGTCATCCTCGTACGAATGGAAAACAAAATCATATTTTGGGTTATATGGTTTTAATTTTTGCCTTACATCATCTTCATATAACAATGAATGGGACTCATTCAGACTGCTTGGAACAATACGTAACTTGATATCTTCCTCTGAGTGTTCGATGTCATTATCCCAGACGAACAAATCTTCACTATATGCATTATAGTAAACTCCAGTTTGCTTTCTTTTACCATTTTCATCAGGCTGTTGTTCTCTTGCATCTTCTTTGTATTGAATAGAAAGCCTTGTCTTTCCAGTGCCATTGAATGCATAAATGAGAAAAATGCTTTCTTTTGCTTCTCTTATCTGTTTTGCTATTCCCATCAATTCCATAACTCTTTAACTATTTTGAAGTTGGAAACATTTGTTGCATCAATCCTTTTTTGCACAAATCTAACAAGGCTGCCTTATCAGAACAAGCCTTTATCATTTTATTTAACGATGAAAAACATGAGGCAATTTTTCTCTGCTCGTCTATGCTAGATGGACAAAAGAAGCAAAATCCTTCAATGTCTTTGTTCCCTATATTCGCTTGAGCCGCACCTTGGCCGCTAAAAATCATGGATTGTTCAAATGCGGTTGATGAAAGAACTGTATAAATAAAGTCCTTGTCTACTTCGTATGAAACAATATCAATAAGCCCAACTCTTTGGTTTAATAGGCAATCATCACAATCAACTTTACAAACTCTTCCAACATTACCTGTCATGGATATCAAAATGTCGCCTCTTTTAAGAATTTGATGAGGTTGGATGTCTTGAGGAATTGTTGTCAAATAATTGTTCCCAGTCATATCCAAATACCCACTTTTTACATTAGAGATTGTTATTATTTTGTATTTTCCAAACTTCGAATAGGAATTGCTCTTAAACGCATATCCATTTTTCACTTTTGCAACTTCTCCCAATCGCTTCATTACCCAGCCTTCGTTATTCTGAAATTCAGGGAAACTAAGTGAGGGGGCTTTCTTTTCTTGTATTTCCATACTATTTATTCTTTTGATTAAAACCATCTTTGAGGATATTCAAAAATACTTCATTATTAGCTTTAGCATCCTTGATAAATGCATCAATGGAAAGCACATACGTTCCAATCGGATATTTGGTCGGGTCATCAAGAGATAGTTGAAGCTTATTCTCTTTATAGTACAGACTATCCTTGGAAAACAATGGCGTATATTCATCATTGATTAGCGACAACTTGAACTCATCATTGAATTCAACGATGGCATAAAACCACATCCGTTGTATCTTGTTTGGATAATACTTTAACAGCTTAATAGCGCGCTGCTTCAGTTGGCTGATAGCTTCTTCCGTTTTTGCAAGTTTAATCCCTCTTTTCTTGAGTTCAATAACAACGACATCAACAGACTTGTCCTGTGAACTCTGAGGATCATTTGAAAACATCACTACTATATCGGGCCGGTCATTGTCAGTTTCCGCTGAAGAATGCGTTATTTCTTCAACGACCTGCTTCATTGTCTTATCTGACATCGCGGTAGTGTATGTCATATACTTATTATCAAGCAGCCAAAGATTATTGTTATAAATACAATCTAAATCGCCTTCTTTGAACACATTCTTTTGAGGAAGAATAATGTTGTGAATGTCTGCTTCAGGATTGTCTTTTGTTATAGCCTCAACTTTTTGGATTATCTTTTCCCTATATAAAATGTATTGGGCTAAAGTCCGTGAAGACACGTCCAATGCCTTATCATAACTATCGCCCTCCAATGATTGTGCTTCCAAAATATCCTTTTGGTCTCGCATAAAGCGCTTTTGTGCCTCTTCAATAGATTTTGAACGCTCAATTATTCCTACCTCATTTTTATCGAAATAACCCAACAAATGGGGATATGTTTTGTTCAAAGATTCTCTTGTTTTTCGGTTTTGCTCTTTTATGGTCGGTATTTCTTTTTCGACAATCTCTGCAACTTTTTCTCTAAACAAGCCCTTGATTGTTTTTAAATCCGCCTCTTTTATCGTAATGGTTTGCCTTGCCGCATCAACTTTGCCATTAAAGAAGGTCGAACGCAAAATAAAAACAATCGTATAACCAGTTTTTGGCAGATTTTCCAGTGAGATTATATCATCCAAAACCTGCGTCCTGTTATCCACGCATAATGCAGTCATCAAGAATGTTTCAGATGGCACATCATTTTTACGAACAGCATAATCAAGGTTCGTTTTTTCAAACATTTCGACAACATCAGTATTGAGTTCTGTTGTCGTCATATCAGGAATATCTGTTTTTGAGATTTCTCGTTCATAGTTTCCCACATAGTGTTTTTTATTCTTATGAGGAATCTCTATCTTGAATGAAATTTTGAAGTCTTTTCCTTCTTTTTTAAGCAAATAAAGCCTTGGATAAAACTCTAACAATATTTGTCGATGCAAATAATCAGGAGTAATAACTGAATTGCTACTTAATCTTTGCAGTGAGCAATCCTTGAAAGTCAGTTTGGTCTCTTGCTTGCCTTCACCATTTTCCAGCAACTGCATGTCAGTCTTTTCCTTGTCAAATTCATCGTTAAAAGTAAAAGTACGATGCTTCCCGTCAAAATAGCTAGAGACTTCGATTTTGTCGAAATAACTAAGATAAACCAATCGGCCAACACCTTTGTGAGTATCTTCTTCAACCTTCAACAACTCACAAAACTTATCGTAACGCGTATCCGTAAAACCTTCTCCATTGTCAACAATTTCAATCTGCAAGGTTTCTTGTTTCTCAAATGAATCAATGTAAACCTTAACTTTGATTTCAGTGGCATTTGCGTCCAAAGAATTGGCAATAGCCTCCTTAAACACCTGTTCCAAAGAAGGATTTTGGAAAAACAATTTAACCGCTTGTTTTGTGTTTACTCTCATTCTATTATGTTTTTATCTTTTTCTATTCCTCATACGCTTTCAGCCCCGAAATCTCTTGTCCTGGCACTAACCTTTTCAGCAAAGGGACAAGGTCGTACATCATTTCGGTTTCCTTACGGGTGCGGTCGCGCCAGCCCAATCTCAAAGGCTCAAGCAAGTCGTTCAATTTCTCGCCATTGAAAATCTTGCGATCTACAATGTCGTTCACGAAAGACTGCAACGAGGCCACGCTTAAACCATGCTTCTCGGCAATGGCTTTCAGTTCCTTAGCGTATTTCTCCGTTTTGAAATCCTCGTAGCCGTTCCTAATTTCATCTTCAGTCTTACCATTCACACCATCGAGGCTGTCAATATAGGCAATAATGTCCTCACGGTCGTCAAGCAGGTTGGCACTCGATCGAATCAAGTTGACAAGTTCCTCCTTGGTCATCTTCCATTTGGCAGGTTGACCCATGCACTTGGAAATCAATTCCATGATATAGTCGTAGTCGATCATGGCCGAGGCAAACAGAACAAACTCAAAATCAAGTTCCTCTACCTCATTCGGGACAGCCGCGCCTGTTTTCTCTCGCCGTGTTTTCAGTTCGCGAGCAATGTCAAGATATGCCCCTCGGAAAGCACGCAAGTCATCCTCCGTAAAACCATATTGAGGTTGTTGCTCTGCCGCATAAATCGGGCCGTTTTCATCTTCAACTTCCACAAGGTCAGTATATTGGTCGAGTTGCGTCTTGAGCCGCTGCACTTCCTTGAAGCATACGATGAAACCCGCCTTGGCATCGTCGCCTTTCAGGTTGAACACCTCTTCAGCTTTGAAATCCAGATGATGGAGCGTCATAAAGTCGCGCAAACCGTTCACTGCGTCAAGGTACTTCTTCTTGATGGCCGAAGCTGGTTCCACCAGCCAAATCTGTCTCGCCTCATCCTTCTTCTCACCGGAGAACAAGGCGATGGCCGTATCCACAGCCTCCTGCTGACCACGGAAATCCAAAATGTTGCCGTAAGGCTTGCTGTCGTTCAAGATGCGGTTGGTACGCGAAAAGGCCTGCACCAAACCGTGGTACTTCAGGTTCTTATCGACATACAGCGTGTTCAGATATTTGGAATCGAAGCCCGTCAATAGCATATCCACTACAATCGTAATGTCTATCTTGTTCTTGTGCGCATAGTCCTTATTGCTGTATTGCTGGTTTTTGATGCGTTGCTGCACGTCCTGATAATAAGCGTCAAACTCGGCGACGGAGAAGTTGGTGCCGTATTGCTTATTATAATCGTTAATGATAGCCGTCAGAGCCGCCTTTTTCTGGTCGGGTTCTTGTTCGTTGTCTTTCTGCTCCTGCGGCAAATCCTCCTGAATCTGCTGGATGTCGCGGTTGCCTTCGGCGGGCGGTGAGAACACGCAAGCAATGTTCAACGGCTCGTATGTATTATCCATCTCCAACTTTTGGGCTTGCATCTCCTTGAACAGATGGTAATACTCAATAGCCTCATTGATGGAACCCGTAGCAAGAATGGCATTGAAACGCCCGTCGGCAGTGGCTGCACGATGCTTGCCCAAAATGGTACGCACAACCGCCGATTTCTTCACCGTTTCGCCCGCCATGTCCGACTTTTCGGGCTTAAAGTAATCCACGTGGAAACGCAGCACATTCCTGTCCTCAATGGCATTGGTGATGGTGTAGGCGTGCAGTTCCTTCTGAAAGACATCTTTCGTGGTCTTGTATTGTGCCTCCTCGCCCGTGATTTGGGTATATGTGGCGTTTTCCTCAAAGATAGGCGTTCCCGTGAAGCCAAACAACTGCGCTTTCGGGAAAAACTCTTTAATTGCTTTGTGGTTATCGCCAAATTGCGAGCGGTGGCATTCATCAAAAATAAACACGACCCGTTTGTCTCTCAACGGCATCAAACGCTCTTGGTAGTTTCGGCGGTTTTTCGGGTCAAGGGCAATGCCCAATTTCTGGATGGTGGTGACGATGATTTTGTCGGCATAGTCTTCTGAAAGCATACGGCGCACGAGGGCATCTGTGTTGGTATTCTCCTCCACACAACCCTCTTGGAACTTGTTGAACTCCTCGCGAGTTTGCTTGTCAAGGTCTTTGCGGTCCACCACAAAGAGGCATTTCTCTACATCGGGATTGTCTTTCAAAAGCGTTGAAGCCTTGAATGAAGTCAGTGTTTTTCCGCTGCCCGTGGTGTGCCATATATAGCCGTTGCCACGGTTCTCGTTGATGCAACTGACAATCGCCCTCACCGCATATATTTGATATGGGCGCATCATCAACACCTTCCGTTCACAAGCTACCAAAACCATATAACGGCTAATCATCTCGCCCAAACGGCACTTTTGCAAGAAAGCATCAGAGAAAGCCTCCAACTCTGTTATTTTCTCATTTTTCTCATTAGCCCAACGATACACAGGCAAATACTTCTCTTCTGCATTGAAGTTGAAATGCTCTTTGTTATTGTTAGCGAAATAATAGGTATTATACTGATTGCTAACAATGAACATTTGCATGAAGCACAGCAACGAATTGGTATATCCATTGCCGACATCGTTCTTGTAGTCCACAATCTGCTGCATCGCGCGGCGTGGGCTGACATCCAAAGTCTTCAACTCAATCTGCACAACTGGCAAGCCGTTGATAAGCAAAATGACATCGTAACGCTGGAAACTGTTGCGCGTGTTGATGCGCAACTGATGAATGACCTCGTAATCGTTTTTGCACCAGTCTTTTATATTCACCAACGAATACTGAAGCGGTGTGCCGTCCTCGCGCATAAACGTGTTGCGCTCGCGCAGTTTTTTAGAAGCCGAAAACACATCCGCTTCCGTGATTTCCTCCAACAAACGTGCAAACTCGTTGTCGGTCAGATGACAGCGGTTCAAAGATTGGAACTTCTCGCGGAAATTGCGCTCCAACGAATCACGGTCGTTGATGTCGGGGCGATATACGTATTTCAGGTTCTCGCTTAAATAGCGGATAAATCGGTCTTCTATTTGCTTTTCAAGTGCCATATCAACCTAACTTTGCATAAACGACCACAAAAGTACGAACTTTTTCCAAAAACCATCCTTAATATATACAATTGCTTTCAAAAAAAACTCACGAACCTCCCATCTCACCATTCGATTTTTTTTGTATCTTTGCCCACAATCTTGAAATCTTCAAATCTTGAAATTCCAAATTCAATAATTATGCAAATCACCAACAACTACATCGAAGCCAACAAGGATCGTTTCCTTGAGGAATTGTTTGACCTGATCAGAATCCCGTCCATTAGCTCGGAATCGGCGCACAAGCCGGATATGATCCGCTGTGCCGAGTGCTGGCGCGACCATCTTTTGAAAGCCGGCGCCGACAAGGCAGAGGTAATGCCCACCGAGGGCAATCCCATCGTCTATGGCGAAAAAACCATCGACCCGAAACTGCCCACCGTGCTGGTTTACGGCCACTACGACGTGATGCCCGTCGATCCCATCGACCTGTGGCACACCGACCCGTTTGAGCCTGTCGTCAAGGACGGAAAAATCTGGGCTCGCGGCGCCGACGACGACAAAGGCCAGTCGTTCATGCACGCCAAAGCCTTTGAAACGATGGTGAAAACCAACACTTTGCCCTGCAACGTAAAGTTCATGCTCGAAGGCGAAGAGGAAATCGGCTCGGGCAGCCTCTCGAAGTGGATTGAGGAATACAAAGACCTCGTGAAGGCCGACGTCATCCTCGTTTCCGACACCTCAATGATTGCCACCGACGTGCCGAGCATCACCACAGGCTTGCGCGGCTTGGCCTATTGGGAAATCGAGGTCACCGGACCCAACGCCGACCTCCACTCTGGCCTCTTCGGCGGCAGCGTGGCCAACCCGCTCAACACCTTGTGCGAGATGATTGCCAAGTGCACCGACGAGAACAACCACATCACCATTCCGCATTTCTATGACGACGTCAATGAATGTTCAGCCCGCGAGCGCGAACTGCTCAACATGGCGCCTTACAGCGAGGCCGACTACAAGAAGAGCCTCGGTGTGAAGGCTTTGCGCGGCGAGGAAGGCTACACTAAAATTGAGCGTGTGGGCGTGCGTCCCAGCTTCGACCTTTGCGGAATGTGGGGCGGCTACACGGGCGAAGGCTCCAAGACCGTGCTGCCTTCGAAGGCCTACGCCAAACTGTCGTGCCGCTTGGTTCCGAACCAAAACCACGAGAAGATTGCCGCTTTGGTGAAGGACTATTTTGAGAAGAACGCTCCCGATTACGTCACGGTGAAGGTCACGCCGCTGCATGGCGGTCAGGCCTACGGCTGCCCCATCGACCTACCGGCTTACAAGGCCGCCGAAGCCGCCTATATGGACACCTACGGCAAGCAGCCCATCCCGATGCGCTCGGGCGGCTCCATCCCGATTATCGCGAGGTTCGAGGAAGTGCTCGGCATCAAGTCCATCCTGATGGGCTTCGGCCTCGGCGAAGACGCCATCCACTCGCCCAACGAGAACTACCGCCTCGACCACTTCTACAAAGGCATCGAGACGATTGTCGCTTTTTATCAGCACTTTGCGAAGGGCGGGGAATTGGCTTAAACAATTGAAAAACACAGAATTGAAAAAGAGCGGCCAACACCGCTCTTTTTCGTTTATTTCGAGAACATCACCTTCTCGCTGTCGAACATCCGCGTGAGAATCCAAATGCCCAAAGCCGTGTAAAGCACGTTGGCGACAATGGTGACAACGACCGCCGCCATCGATGCCTCGTGGGCAAAGACCTGTGACATACAAAGCACGCTGTTGTAAACCGGAATGGCAAAATATGCGAGGTGGGACACTTCTGTGCCCGACATCATCGGCAACATCCCGACCAACATCACCACAATCATCAAAGGTGCCATGATGGTGGAAGCGGCTTTCACCGATTTGGCGTAGGCAGAAACGATGGACGCAACCGAAACCAAAATCAGTATAGTACTGAAAATCAACAATAAAAGCACAAAATAATCAGAAGCTTGGTAGATATTGGCATCCATGCCCAACTCGTCGGCGCGAATCAGTTTGGGAAGCGAGAGCATCATGCCCGTGAAACTCGACAAGCCGCTCAACATGGAGAAAAGCGAGAGGCTCAGTACCTTGCCCAAGGCCAACTCGCGGCGTTTCAACGGCGTGGCCAGCAAAGTGGCAATCGTTCCGCGTTCCTTCTCGCCCGCGATGGACGGCGGCGCGATGGACATGCAACCCATGAACGCCACCATAAGCAGCAGCATCGGAATCAGTTTGCTGAAAAGATTGCCCACCACATCCTCGTTGGAAGCAAGGTCGAACACAGCCGACTCGTCGTCGGAGGCGTTGATGTCGAAACGGTTGCAGTACATGTTTTCGTAAGCGTTCAAGGTGGCACTCACCATCGTATAGGCTTGCTGCGACGACTCCGAAGCCGAATTGTAGAGCAGCTGCACATTCGGCGCGGGCAAACCGCTCGCCGGGTCGTATTGGGCAGTCAGCGAATCGAAGCCTTCGGGAAACGCGAGCACGGCAAACTTGCTTTCCTTCAAGGCGAGTTTTCCGCGAAGTTGCACGAAATCAACGTCCTCGGTCACCATGTCCAAAGGCAAAGCCTCCAACATCGGGTGCAGGCTTTCAGGCATGTTTTCCACATAAAGCGTGGCACGATCCAAGTCCTTGGGTTCCATAAAGTTGCTGCCCATGAAGGAATAGATGAGGTAAATCATCAAACCCGGCATGACGACCGTGGTGAGCAGCATGGTGCGGTCGCCGAAGAAACGGGCGCACTCCTTTTTTATAATCGTCCAAGTGTTGTTTTTCATCACTCCAGCCCTCCTTTCTTGGCTTTGTAAATGTCGAAGAAGCGGTCTTCAAGCGACTGTCCGCCGCAGATGCCCTGCAAGGTGTCGCA
>CACXQO010000026.1 GCA_902769815.1 uncultured Bacteroidia bacterium
GCTCTGGCTGCGCCCAATGTTGCCCACAATGGTGCCTTCGTCTTCGTCAAAATCGCCCCAAACCAAGGCATAATAGCGGCGGTGGATGGTGTGGTCGAAAAACTGTTTGGCGAGTGTGGCTTGCGCGGTTTCGTTCTTGGTGACGACCATCAGGCCGGTGGTGTCCTTGTCGATGCGGTGTACGAGATAACCGATGCGGTTTTCGATGTTTTGTTGCGTCTGCTCGAAATGGTAGGCCAAACCGTGCAGCAAAGTGCCGGTGAAATTGCCGTGGGCCGGGTGTACCACCAGGCCCGCCTGTTTGTTGATGACGATGAGGTCGTCGTCTTCATAAACGATGTTCAACGGGATAGGCTCCGGCTTGATGTCGGTTTCGCGGGGCGGATAACTGAACACAATGGAAATCACATCGTTAGGCTTTACTTTGTAGTTCGACTTCACGGGTTTGTCGTTCACCAAAATATTGCCCGCCTTGGCCGCGTTTTGTATGCGATTGCGCGAAATGCTATGGATGCGTGAAGTCAAAAACGTGTCGATGCGCACCATGTCCTGACCGCCGTCGACGGTAATGCGCATGTGCTCAAACAGTTCGCCGTTTTCATTGGTGGTTTCTGAAGTTTCGATGAAATCGTCGTTTTCCTCGATGAGTTCATCGTCCAATTCGGTGAGTTCGTCGTTTTCCTCAACGAGTTCTTCGTTCATTTCAATAAGGTCGTCGTTCATTTCTCGATGATGAATTTTTGGTTGATGACTTGGCCTTCCTCGGTGATGATGTTCAGGAAATACATGCCGTTGTTGAGGTTGCCGACCGATATTTCATGCTGATAATCACCTTGATACACCTTTCTTCCCGTGAGGTCGAAAATGCTCACTTGCCCGTTCCCGAAATCGCCTTCCAAATGCAACGTGTTGCTGGCAGGGTTGGGATAGACCACAAAGGCCCCTGCGCCTGTCGAAGGGTCGTTCTCTTCCACACCAATGTAATACGAAGCGCCTACCACCGGACGAATCATCAGCGAACCATGCTTGCTGCTTGGTTGCCATGAGCCGTTGGTGTTGATGAAGTTGTATTGGATGTTGTCGGTGGAAGTGTCCAAACCGATGTTGATGAGGGCGTCGTTGCGTTGCTCGATGCCGATGTAAAACGCGCCGGAGTGTATCACGTTTTGGTCGAATTTATAGTAGTAGAACCGATAAGGCTGCTCATGCCATTGCGGATGCTGGTTTTGCAAACGGTAGATTTCCTCGCCGGGCTTGCCGTTTTCGTCCCTCCAAATCACGATGTCGAAATACTTGTCGTTGGCGTTGTTAAGTGTTTGGTTGAAAAGCAGTTGCACGCCTTGGATGGTGTCGTATTCGGCCAAATCGAAACGCACGGCGAACTTGCCTCCGGCAGGCCTCACACCGAAGCCCAACTCAGGAATACCATCGTCGTAAGCGTAGTAATTGTACATTCCCACGCGGTAAATCATCGAGTCGGCCAAAGGCGGATTGGCTGTTGAATCGTAAACGTAATGGCTGATTTGGTAGGAAACTGAGTCTTGCCACATGTTGAGCGCAAACAACTCGCCCACATACGGGCAGGCTGGCGATTCGCCATATCCGGGGCAAAGCAGGTAGCCGTTGGCCTTGTATGGAAGAATGGTGACTGGCTCCAAAACGCGCTGATAATGCTGGCCGCCACCGATTTGTTGCACCTTATAATAATAGTGTAGCTCATGGTCGATGCCGTCGAGGTTGGCGATGTCGATTTCAAGGTTTTCGCGGATGGCGGAATTGGGATTGGCGCGGTATTGGCGGTAGGGGATGGCCTGATAGCGGTTGAAGAACGAAGGCCGTTGCCCCGAGAAGGTCAGCATGGGATAGTCGGTGTCGTCAATGCTGCGGTTGATGTTCAGGTAGACGAAATCGATGTTCCAGTTGTCCTCGTTGCTGCGGTTGCTGGGCAGCGACGAGTTGACGATGCTCGCGTAGTTGTAGAAGCGGAAATAGAAGTTGTCCTGAAAGAACTTCACGTCGCGAATGGGTATCATCACCTGCTTGAAAAACTGGCCGTTGTTTTGCACCATGAAACTGTCCAACCGTTGGCCGGGCACGCTCCAGATGTGGTACCAAGTGGTGTCGGCAACTGTGATGAAAACCGAATCGCAGGGTACGGCAATTTCGCCTTCAGTGAGGGGTGTCAGCGTGTCGGTGATGATGGTGAACATTCCTGATTGGCAACCTACCGAGGCCCAAACCGTGTCGCCCGGAAACAGCGTGTCGACCTGCATTTCGGCAAAGATGTCGGCAATGCTATAGTTTTGGTAATCAAGGAATACGAACTCCTGATGTTCGGTGGTGGTGCCAAATTGCAGCACCAACGAATCTTGTGTTTCGGGCGGATTTCCGTTGCCTTGGGGCTGATAGTAGAAACTCAGATAGACCGAATCGGCGGGGGAGAGGGCACGCGGCTCAGGCTCCATGACGGAGTCCAAGCGAATCCTAACGGAAGTCAGGTATTCCGCCACAAAAGCATTGCTGATGGCATAATCGTAAACGCGGCCATTGGCATCCAAAACATCAAAAGTGGCACCGTTGCGGTTGGGCGGACTGAGCGGGAAACCGTCATTCACTAATACATTATTGTCGGTCCATTTCGTCGAGTCGGGATAGAGTCCGCAATGGCTGAAATCGTCGAAAAAGGGGAGGAACCGCGCCTCGGCAACGCCTCTTCTTGTGGGGGCTCGCTCCGTCGTGGTCCTGAAGTTGGTCAATATCTCTTGCGCCGTGGCTTGGATGGCGAAAAATCCGAGAGCCATAGCCAAGGCGAAAGCCTTAAAATTCGTCTTCATATTCATAGTCGGTGGTTTCAATCGTTTCTGTAATTGTGTCAATAACAATCGTTTGCGGTACATTCTTCAAAGAATCCTCGTGCAGCAGTTCCTTCATGTTCTTTTCAAAATCCAAGGTCTTGCTCGAATGGTACCAAACATCAACAAAGGTGCCGATTTTGACCGAGCCTGAACTTGGGCCAGGACTCATCAGCCTGACGCGCATATATTGGAGGCTGTCGCTGTCCTCGTACACTTCTTCGCCAAGGTTGAGTCCGGCCAAATTGAGCAGTCGTTTGGTGTCTTCTGCGGGTTTCCCAATGAGGTTGGGCACCTTAATTGGGCTCTTGTCGTTGCCGATGCCGACGCGGAGCATGATTTTGCTTCCTTTCACCAATTCGGTGCCTTCCATGATGGGCTGTCCTTTGTAATATTGGTCGACGATGTTGTTCTTGTAGGAATATTCCACATAATCAAGATAATCAACGCTTAAGCCACTCGATTCGAGCCTGCCGATAGCCTCGCGAAGGGAGATGCCTTTCAAGTTGGGCATGACGGTTTTTTCGGGTGTTTCAGCCACGATGATGGCGTAAACATTGCGCCCTTTCTTGATTTTCGAGCCGGGCAAGGGGTCTTGCTGATAAATGCTGCCGGGTTGCTGTCCCTTGGGATAAACGCTGTCGATGAGGATGAAATGGAAGTCTTTCGAGTAGTCGTGCTTCACCTGACGGAAGTCCTGACCCACAAAATCAGGCATGGAAAACACCTCATCGTGTCGGGTGTATTTATCTAATATCCTGAATGTTAGCCATAGCAAGACAACGCATAACAGCAGTATGATGAGCAGGTTGATGTAAAATTTCTTTTCCTTGAAAAAGTGAAGGCATCCCATAATTTACTAATTTAGCCGTGTTTTTACAACTCGATTTCGGGTGTTTTATTGTTATGAAGTTTAAACCGACAAAATTACAAAAAATATGAAAAACGTGGCAATTATTTGTGGCGGAGATTCGGGTGAGTTTGAAATTTCCGTCAAAAGCGCTCAGGTGGTGAAGCAAAACCTGAACCCTGAACTGTATAATTCTAAGATCATAGTGGTGTCGAAAAAGGGATGGTACGGACTACTGAAAGATGGTACGCGGATTGACGTTGACAAGAATGATTTTTCCATTTCAGTTGGCGGACATAGGACGAAATTCGACGTGGCCTTCAATGCGGTACACGGTGACCCGGGCGAAAACGGGCCGCTTTCAGGTTACTTGGATTTGTTGGGTATTCCTTGCACCTCTTCCCCTTTGACCACTTGCGCCCTCACGTTTCACAAGGATTTTTGCAAGCGCGTGGTGGCTTCCTACGGCGTGAAGGTGGCGCCTTCCATTTTGATTAACGAAGGCGAGAAATACAATGCCGATGAAATCATCAATCAGTTGGGACTGCC
The DNA here is from genome assembly GCA_902769815.1 of uncultured Bacteroidia bacterium. Lineage (GTDB taxonomy): Bacteria > Bacteroidota > Bacteroidia > Bacteroidales > F082 > Limimorpha. Next base: position 4,252 of record CACXQO010000026.1, read on the forward strand.
GCTGTTCGTCAAGCCGACCTGCAACGGCTCCAGTGTGGGCGTGACCAAGGTGAAAACGGCGGAAGAACTTGTTCCTGCGATATTTACGGCAAGAGCAGCGGGTCGTCAAGTGATGTGCGAAAAGTTCGTCAATGGACGCGAATTTGGCTGTGGCGCAATGAATTTCAAGGGCAAGATGATGGTGTTCCCGTTGACCGAGATTTGCAGCAAGAACGAGTTTTTCGACTATGAGGCCAAATACACCGCCGGCAAATGCGACGAAATCACCCCCGCCCAAGTGGATGAAGCCATCGCAACCGAAATCAAAGGAACGACGGCGATGCTGTATGAAAAGTTAGAGTGCAAAGGCTTTGTCCGCATGGACTATATCGTCAGCGACGAGGGCGTGTTCTTCATCGAGGCGAACATCGTCCCGGGCATGTCGGAAGCCAGCATCATCCCCGCGCAGGCACGATGCTTCGGCCTGACCTTGGGGCAGTTGTTTGAAATGGCAATTGAAAATGTGTTGTGATTTATTTGCACGCAGAATCCGCTGAATTTTGAGAATCGCGATGCGACATTTTTTAAGGCACGCAGAATCCGCTGAATTATATGAATCGCGATGCGACGCAAATTTTGCGTCTTATAAATTCTGCGATTTCAGCGGATTCTGCGTGAAATAACTTTGGCGTGAAAATAATTATACCGTGAGAATATCTTTAGACTTCAATTCCGTGAGGTCATCGATCTTCTTGATGTATTTGTCGGTAAGTTTCTGGATTTCTTCCTGTAAGAGTTTCGACTCGTCCTCGGAAATCACGTCTTTTTCGAGTTTCTTGGCATCGTCGTTGGCGTTGCGGCGGATGCCACGGATGCCGACCTTGGCTTCCTCGGCGGCGTTCTTGGTGCGCTTCACCAGTTCGCGACGACGTTCCTCGGTCAAGGCGGGTACGCTGATACGGAGGATTTCGCCGTTGTTGATGGGGTTGAAACCCAAGTTGGCATTCATGATAGCCTTGGCAATGTTGTTCAGTGCGCTCTTGTCGAAGGGTTGCACCACAATCATGCGGGCATCGGTGCAGCCTATGTTGGCGGTCTGCTCGATGGGCACCGTCGTGCCGTAGTATTCAACCATAACGCCGTTCAGCATGGCCGGACTGGCTTTTCCTGCCCTAATGCCCTGAAATTCATGCTCCAAGTGTTTGATGGTGTTGTCCATGCTTTCAGTGGCCTCGTCTAATACAAATTGAGAATCTTCAGTCATAGTTTTTAGATTTTGGGTGCAAAAATAAAAATTTTATCTTTTCCGTTCAAAAATCTTGCTAATTTTCAATTCAACGGCTCATAAAGTCCCGTCAAAATGCGGCTTTTCTTTGTGGTGTAATAACTCAATTGGCTCAAAACCAAGGGACTCATGCCTTGGTTCCAAAGGTAGGTCTTGACGGTTTTGCCTTTTGGCGAAAGGCCGTTGTCGAAGATGATGGCATCGGCGATGACGTTGTCGCCAGACGCGAAATGGCCATCATCAGACAAGGAACTGTGCCAAAGGATGAGGGAATCTGTTTCGGAATCGTGTATCTCAATGACAACCATGCAATTGCTGATGGTGCTGTCGTTGTGGATGTGGGCGACAATGCCCCAAGCCTCAACATCCTCGGGCAGCGAATCGCAGCACAAGGTGAATACCTGTCCCCATTCCTGGCCTTTCGCAAAAGGATAAGGTGTCGTATCCAAAGTATGGAGTAGAAATTGGCTTTCAGGCAGAGGATTCTTGCTCAAGGTGAGGTAACGCGATGTAAACCAGTCTTTTTTCTCTATCAAATACGGATAATTGCCCACAGCGGTGGTTTCCCAAGTCGGGTCGATGTAATCCGTCCAGCCGAAGCCGAGCATGGGTGTTTCCCTGTGTTCGCCCAGCCAGTCGTTGAACTCGCCGAGGTTGCTGTAGCGGTTGAAAACGATTCGGTTTTCCACATCGGTTTGGCTTTGGTAGAATTCAGCCGACTCACCGATTTCTGTACGGGTGGCAAACTGGATTTGGTCGCCGAATTTTTCTTTATCTTTCTGAATTTCAGCGGCAATTTGGTCAAAGCCTTGATGATACATCAGGTCGTAATGGCGGCGTTCCATTATTAATGAGGTGATACCGGCAAACAGGATGACAGCCACCACCAAAGCGTTTTGCCACGGCGACAAAGTGCGGCTCTTGAACAGCGAAAACGCTACGATGATAAGAAACGGATAACTGAAAATCAGTGTGCTATGCTGGATGATAGGCTCGCGAAGCAGCGAGTAGGCAAAAGCGATGCCAAAGATGATGGCGAACCATGCGATGCCCGCCCAGCGCAAGGGATTTCTCCGTTTGCTGCGCCTGCCGAGGAGGAGCGGCAGCAAAATGATGATGCCCACGGCAAACATGAACAGCGAAGAGTAGTTCATCGTGTATTGGATGAAATCGGTGAGGAAAGTGGCTTGGGGCGCACTCAGCCACCCACCGATGCTGCCGCTGACAAAGAGTTGTTGCCAGAAAATGGGTAAGGTAGGGGCGAACAAGACTACCGCACCTAAACCACTGAGCCAGTATGCTTTGCGGCGTTCTTTCGGTAGGAAAAACAAGCCTGTGAGGAAAATCAGTCCCGCTTGGGCGATGGAGAAATATTGTATCAGCGAGCAGGCCCAAGCCGAAAGCGCGAAGCCGACATAATCCTTTGTCGTTGTTTTAGTCCCGAAAACCACCTTATGCCAAAACCAAGCCATCAGCAAAACAAAAAACAATCCTGCCGAATAAGGCCGCGCCAACTGGCTATAGAACACAGTGAATTGGCTGACGGCAAAGAACGCTGCCGAAAACAATCCCACTGTTCGGTTGAACCACTGCCGCCCAATTAAATAAATAAGGTATACTGAGCCGATGCCCATCAGCGCGAAGGGCAACTTGACCCAAAACTCGCTCCAACCGAAAATGCGCACCCATAGCCAAAGGAACAGTTCCACTCCAATCGGGTGACTGTCAGGCATGATGCCTTGCTGGATGAAGTCATGGAAGTTGTCGAAGCGGGTGCGCAGCAAGGCACTAAATTCATCGTGCATGAAGGGCACTTGGCCGAGTTTCCACAGCCTCAGCACCGCCGCCACAAAGACGATGACGGCTATCAGAATGTAGTCCAACTGGCGGTTGGGTGTATTGTGCGGTTTTCGCAAATGGTGTTTCCTCATAGTCTTGGATTCAAGGGTGCAAAATTAGGGATAATTCCGCAATTTTGACCTCAAACGGCATCTGATTGCCACAAATTTCAGTTTTTTGAGCCGTCGAATTTCATAAAATCCTATTTTTGCACGATGATTCAGATAAAAGAAGTTACCACAAAGAAGGAATTGAAGACATTCGTGCATTTCCCGAATGTGCTGTATAAAGGGAATCCCTATTATGTTCCGCAGATTGAATCGATGGACAGGGATACCCTTACTCCTGAGAAAAACCACGCTTTTGAGGTGTGCGAGGCCAAGTATTGGCTGGCCTACAACGAGAAAGGTGAGGTGGTTGGGCGCGTGGCTGGCATCATCAATCGCCGCTACAACGAAAAGACGGACGAGAAAGCCTGCCGTTTCGGCTGGATTGACTTCATTGACGACAAGGAGGTTTCAAAAGCCTTGATGCAGACCGTTGAACAATACGCCCGAAAAAATGGCATGAATCTCATCTGTGGTCCGATGGGCTTCCTTGAATTTGATTCGGCTGGCGTGTTGGTGGAAGGTTTTGACAAGATTCCTACCGCTTATGGCAAATACAACGCGCCGTATTACGAGGCACATCTCACCGACTTGGGGTATGCGAAAGACACGGATTATGTGGAATATCTTATTAAGGTGCCGGAAGTCATTCCCGAGCGCTACGCCCGCATGGCCGAGTTGGTGTCCATCAAGAACAACCTTCATCAGGCGCCTTTCCGCAACCGTTCCGAAGTGGAACCTTATCTTGACGGCCTGTTCCAATGCCTCAATGCCGCCTACGCCAACTTGCACGGTTTTTCGGAACTTTCCGAAGGCCAGTGCGAAGACCTCAAGAAGCAGTTTTTGGGCAACATCAATGTCGATTATGTATCCATCATCCTCGATGCCGACGAGCAGGTGGTGGGTTTTGGCGTGGCTTTGCCTTCGCTCTCCAAAGCCATGATGAGGGCCAAAGGCTTCATGTTTCCTTTCGGTTGGATTCACATGCTGAAGGCCTTGAAGCAAAACGACACTATTGATTTGTTGCTCATCGCCATCGACGAAAAATACAAGAACAAAGGCGTGAATGCCATGATTTTCGACAAGTTTGCGAAAGGCATCACGAAAAACGGCATCAGGTTCATCGAGTCGACGCGCGAACTGGAGGACAATACGAGTGTGCAAAACCTTTGGCGCTATCTGGAACACGACCTGACCAAGAGGGCAAGAACATATTTGAAGAAAATTTGACGACGAAATACTATGAAAACCAATTTGTTACGAAAGTCCTGCGCACGATATAGGGCACCGCAAGAAGCACAAGCAAAGGGCATTTATCCTTACTACAAACCCATCGAATCCGAGCAAAGCACCGTGGTGAAAATCGATGGCAGGGATGTGCTGATGTTTGGCTCCAACAGTTATCTTGGCTTGTCCAACGACCCGCGCCTGAAGGAAGCCGCAATCGAAGCCATCAAGAAGTACGGAACCAGTTGTTCGGGTTCGCGTTTCCTCAACGGCACTCTCGACATCCATGTGGCATTGGAGGAGAAGCTGGCCAAGTTGGTGGGCAAGGAACAGGCCGTATGCTTTAGCACGGGTTTCCAAGTCAATTTGGGTGTGGTTTCGGCACTTTGTGGCCGCAACGACTACCTGCTTTTGGACAGCCTCGACCATGCTTCCATCATCGAGGGCAGCCGCCTTTCGTTTGGCAAGGTGTGGAAATTCAACCACAACGACATGGACAACCTTGAGGCCAAGTTGAAACTATGCAACCCCGAGGCGGTCAAACTGATTGTCACCGACGGCATCTTCTCGATGGAAGGCGACATTGTTCCGTTGCCGAGAATGGTGGAATTGGCCGAACAATATAATGCCGACATCATGGTTGACGATGCACACGCGCTGGGTGTTCTCGGCCATCAGGGTCGCGGCACCGCAGACCATTTCGGCCTCACCGACAAGGTTGATTTGATTATGGGCACTTTCAGCAAGTCGTTTGGATCGTTGGGCGGTTTCATCGCCTCCGACTTCGACACCATCAACTACCTGAAACACAATGCCCGTTCCCTGATTTTCAGCGCGAGTATGCCGCCCGCGAATGTGGCTTCAGTGAGCAAAGCCATTGACATTATGCTCAGTGAGCCTGAACGCATCCAGCATCTTTGGGATTTGAGCAACTACGCCCGCAAGCAGTTCCAAGACAGAGGCTTCGACACGGGAAATAGCGAAACTCCGATTATTCCTTTGTTTGTGCGCAGTTCGGAGAAGGCTTTCTGGCTGTGCAACAGGCTTTTGGAGGATGGCGTGTTCGTCACCCCGGTCATTGCGCCCGCCGTACCCGAAAACGATGTCCTGATTCGTTTTGCCCTCATGGCCACTCATACCTTCGAGCAGGTTGATATTGCCGTCGAGAAGATCACGAAGGCCTTCAAGGAAGTGGGAGTCATCTGAAGATGATTGTTTTCATTACCGGAATATCATCTGGTTTCGGCCTCGAATCAGCGCGTTTGTTGTCGCAGGAAGGCCATACCGTTTATGGCACGGTTCGTCGCTCGATGGTGTCTTTGCCCAAGGTGCATTATCTCCAATTGGATGTCCGCGACAAGGAAGCCGTTGCAAAAGCAGTGTCACAAGTCGTTGAGAAAGAAGGCCGTATTGATGTTTTGGTCAACAATGCCGGCATGGGCATTGGCGGGCCCTTGGAATTTGCCACCGAGGAGGAAATCCGTTTGCAGATGGACACCAACTTCATGGGTTTGGTGCATTGTGTGGATGCCGTTTTGCCTTATATGCGCAAGCAAGGCAGCGGAAAAATCATCGCTTTGAGTAGCATTGGCGGCCTGATGGGACTGCCTTTCCAAGGCTTCTATTCCGCCAGCAAGTTTGCCATTGAGGGTTATTGCGAGGCTTTGAGATTGGAGACCAAGGCGTTGGGAATCAAAGTGGTGGTTCTTCGCCCTGGCGATTTTGCCACAGGTTTCACGGGTAGCCGAAAGAAAGCCGAAAACCAAGCCGCCCTGCAAGCCTATCCGATTTACAAAACCGCCATCGAAAAGGTGGAACACGATGAAAACGGCGGCTTGAAACCCATCGTTTTGGCCCAGATAATCAGCAAAATCATTGCAAAAACAAATCCGCGAAACGGCTATGTGGTCGCTTCGTTGGAGCAAAGGCTTTCGGTAACCCTAAAAAAAATCCTGCCGCCCAAGTGGTTCGACAGGATTTTGGGAGGTTATTACAAATTGTAATTACTTCGTCACTAACGTTCCAATATTCTCGCCGCAAAGCACTTTCAGCAGATTGCCGCGCGTGTTCATGTCGAAGACGTACATAGGCATGTCGTTTTCCTTGCACATCGTGAAAGCGGTCATGTCCATCACCTTCAGGTTGCGCTGGTAGGCCTCGTCGTAGGTGATGTGCTCGAACTTGGTTGCGGTGGGGTCTTTTTCGGGGTCGGCGGTGTAGATGCCGTCCACGCGGGTGCCTTTCAGGATGATGTCGGCCTTGATTTCAACCGCACGGAGGGCGGAGCCTGTGTCGGTGGTGAAAAAGGGATTGCCCGTGCCGGCACCCATCACCACGATGTTGCCTTCCTCAAGCAGGCGTATGGCCTTCGCGCTGCTCATCGTGTCGGCGATGCGGTCGATGTAAAGGCCTGCCAACAGCGTGGCTTTCTGTCCCTTGCTCTGCAAGGTCGATTGCATGGCCATCGAATTGATGACGGTGGCGAGCATGCCCATATAGTCACCTTGGATGCGGTCCATGCCTTTCGAGGCACCTTGCAGGCCGCGATAAATGTTGCCACCGCCGATAACGATGCCGATTTGCACTCCGGCCTTTGCCGCTTCGATGATTTCGTCGGCGTAATCGTTCAGTCGTTGCGGGTCGATGCCGTATTGTTGGCTGCCCATCAGGGCCTCGCCGCTGAGTTTCAGTAATACTCGGTTGTATTTCATATTCTTGTGATTTAAAGATTCAAGATTTAAAATTTAAGATGCTGATAGGCGACAAAGATACGGTTTTTATGGAATAGGAAGGCAAATTTTCTCGTTTCATCGGAAAACGCAGTTTTTCCACCTCTAAATTTATAGGAAAACGCAGTTTTTAGAGGGCGATTTTTATAGGAAAATGCAGTTTTTTTAGGCTGAATTTTATAGGAAAACGCAGTTTTTGTTTTGTAATTCGGTGAAAATGTGTAATTTTGCGGCGTGATAAAAATCAATGTTATGCTGAAGCGAAAAATTGAGACTTACATTGAGGAATTTTTGGCTCCTCGACCGCAGAAAATCCTCATTTTGGACGGTGCGCGACAAACGGGGAAAACTTTCATCATCCGTCAGGTCGGTAAGAAACTGTTCAAGAATTATGTCGAAATCAATTTGTTGGACGACAGCCTGAACGAAAGGAATTTTGCCGATGCGATGTCGGTTTCGGCTTTTTATCTCCAATTGAGCGCTTTGGCTGGCAGCAAATTGGGCAGCAAGGAGGATACATTGGTTTTCCTTGATGAGATTCAGGCTTATCCGCACCTGCTCACTTTGCTCAAATTCCTCAACCAAGACAACCGCTACACCTTTATTGCCAGCGGTTCAGAGTTGGGCATCACTTTGTTCAAGACGCTTTCCATTCCGATGGGAAGCATCGAGATTAAGCATCTTTATCCGCTTGATTTCGAGGAATTTCTATGGGCGAATGGGGTAGGCGATGAGTTCATCAGCCATTGTCGAGAGATGTTTTTGGCTCGAAAAAGCCTGCAAGAAAGTTTCCATAGGCGGATGATGGAATTGTTCCGCAAGTACCTGCTTGTGGGCGGTTTGCCCGAGGCGGTGCAGTCGTTTGTGAACGACACCAACATCGTCACCGTGCGCCGAATCCAAAGCCAAATCCACGAGTATTACGGCGTTGATGCCTCAAAGTACGACCAAGAGAATCGTTTGAAAATCCGTCGCATCTACGATATGATTCCGTCGGTGCTCGAAAACAAGAAAAAACGTATTGTAGCACGCGACATCGAGGGCAAGGACAGCAAGCGTTTCAAGGACTATCAGGACGAGTTCGACTACCTGATTGCTTCGGGTATCGCCCTCGACGTGAAGGCCATTTCAACACCTGTTTTTCCCTTGGTTGAGTCGATGAGCAAAAACCTTTTGAAACTGTATCTCAACGATGTTGGCATTTTGACGGGCATTCTCTACCGAAACAACATTAACCCGATTTTGAACGACGAGCGTAGCGTGAATTTGGGGACGGTATATGAGTCAGTTGTGGCACAGGAGCTGAAGGCGCATGGCTTCCAATTGTTCTATTACGACAACAAGAAGAATGGCGAGGTGGATTTCTTGATTGATGATTATGAGCATCTTTCGGTTTTGCCGTTGGAGGTGAAGTCGGGGAAGGACTATTATGTGCATAGTGCCTTGGACCATTTCCTGAAAAACGACGACTATTCCGTGAAGCACGGTATCGTTTTTTGCAACGAGGGCGTCATTGGAGAAAAAGAAGGCGTGACTTATATGCCGGTTTATAATGTGATGTTTTTGAACCCAGAAGGTGTTTGATTTTGAAAACGCAGTTTCCAAAAAGTGTCCACGAAAGCTGTAATTGATATTTTCGTAGACACTTTCTATATCAAAAATATGTCCACGAAAGCATAAAATTGTCATTTCGTGGACACTTTTTTGTTTGTTTTATGTCCACGAAATGAAGAAATGTGTATCTTTGCGGCATAAAAACAATGTGTTATGCAAGACATTATCGGCAGAAAATCAGAAAGAAAGGAACTTGACAGGCTTTACGAATCGGGAAGGCCTGAGTTTGTCGCGGTTTATGGCCGTCGGCGCGTGGGGAAGACATTCCTCGTCCGTACAGCCATTTCGCCCGCCGACTTTCAGGGCAAGAAAAAGGACTTGAAAAGGGAACAATTGCGAGCGTTTTGCTCAAGTATACAGCAATTTGGCGGCGATTGGGACGAGATGCCTAATGACTGGTTTGGGGCTTTCGCCTGCCTCCGCGAGATGTTGGAACAACGAGACGAAACTGGGCGCAAAGTGGTATTTATCGACGAATTGCCTTGGATGGACTCGGGGCGATCGGGATTCGTGTCGGCACTTGAGCATTTCTGGAACGGTTGGGGCGCGGGCCGCACCGATCTGATGCTCATCGTATGCGGCTCGGCGGCCTCGTGGATGAACGACAAAATCATCAACAACACGGGTGGACTTTATGGCCGGCTCACATACGAAATGCACCTTTCGCCGTTCAATCTGGCTGAATGTGAGCGGTTTTATGAGTCGCGGGGCATCAGTATGGACCGATATGACCAACTGCAAAGCTATATGGTGTTTGGCGGCATCCCGTATTACCTCAATTATCTCAAGCCTTTGCCAAAAACGCTCGGCTGCAAAAAGAGTTTGAGCGGCTCTATGATTCTTTGTACTCCAATTCCGAGAAATACATTGAAATCGTGCGGCTGTTGGCCACCAAACGCGGCGGTTTCACGCGAAAGGAAATCGCAGAACGGACTTCGATTGCCTATAATGGACGGATTTCCAAAATGTTGCAGTCGTTGGAGAAAAGCGATTTCGTTACTTCTTACACTTATTATGGCGGCAGTGCGCGGAATGTCTATTACAAATTGGCGGACAGGCTTTCGCTGTTCCATTTGGCTTTCCTCGACAGGAAGAAACAGCCTCGTCAAGGCTTTTGGACAAAAAACATCCGCACGCCCGAATTGAACACTTGGCGCGGTTTGGCTTTCGAGGAGGTGTGCTTGCTCCACGAGGCGCAAATCAAGAAGGCGGCGTAGCAAGGCGGGCACGGCGCAGGTGGACTTGCTGTTCGACCGCAGCGACCGTGTGGTCAACCTTTGTGAGATGAAGTTTGTTTCCGATGAGTTTTCCATCGACAAGGACTATGGTGCCGAACTTCGCCGCAAAGTGGAACGTTTTATCGAAGACACTTCCTGCAAGAAATCAGTTCATTTGTC
>CACXQO010000027.1 GCA_902769815.1 uncultured Bacteroidia bacterium
GAGGTCGCGGCGCACGGCGGGGAACTTCGACAGCGGCTCGAAATGCACTTCCTTGGCCTTGGCCAAGCATTGCATCATCAGCGTCCAGTTGAAGGTGGCATAAAACACGTCCTTTTTCAGGTCGAAGTGCTTCAAGGTCTTCTTGCTGAGTTTGCCGAGCGTGACAATTTCCTTACCATCAACGCAATAAGTGGTCGCGTAGTCGAAATGCGGCAGGTTGGATTCTTTGGCTTCGAGTGCGTTGAAATCGAACTTGAAATGGTTGAGCACGCCCATGACGTATTCTTTCAGGTCGAAGTAATCGATGGCCTTGGCTGGGGCGTTCCACAATTCGGCTTGCTTGTTGCCGGTGAGGAAGAGGTCGAGGCAGGTGTGCTCGGTGTAGGGTTTCAACGGCTGTTTTTCGTCGCCAACTTTCGTTCCGTCAAAGAAATAGACATTGCCGAACTCGAAAAACAGGTCGCTGCTCAAGGGATTGAGAATCTTGACGTTGCGCTCTGGCTCAAAGGCGGGGAAAGCCTCGCTATACGCGGCTTTGGTGAGCGAGTTGTTCATAATCTCGTAGAAGCCGTTGGCGACGAGCATATCGCTGATTTTCTGCTGCATCTTGTCGGCATCGGGTTTGGCGGCGCGACTGATGGAGGCATGGACACGACTCGGGATTTCGATGTTGTCGTAGCCGTAGATGCGGAGAATTTCCTCGACCACATCGGCGGGACGGGTCACATCGACCTTGCTGGTGTGTACATCCACCACAACGTGTTTGTCGTCTTGTTCAACAACTTGACATTCAAGGCTCTTCAGTATATTGACGGCTTGTGTCGGGTCGATGACCTTGCCAGCCATTTTGTTCAGGTAGTCGAACTTCAAATCCACGCGGGCAGGGGCAAAGTCGCCGTTTTTCACGTCTTTGATTTCGGAAGAAATCGTTCCGCTGGCCAACTCCTTTATTAATAAGGCGGCGCGTTTCAGGGCGTAAAGTGTGATGTTCGGGTCGGCGCCGCGCTCGTAGCGGAACGAAGCGTCGGTTTGCAGACCGTGGAACTTGGCCGTCTTGCGGATGCTGGTGGGGTTGAAGTAGGCACTTTCGAGGAAAATGTTGGTCGTTTCCATCGTTACGCCCGACTTCTGTCCGCCAAACACGCCGCCGATGCACATAGGTTCTTCGGCGTTGCAAATCATTAGGTTACGGTTGTTGAGTTTGCGTTCCACGCCGTCCAAGGTGACGAAAGGCGTGCCTTCGGGCAGGCATTTCACTACGACTTTCTTGCCCGCGACTTTGTAGGCATCGAAGGCATGAAGTGGCTGGCCCACTTCCATCAGCACGAAGTTGGTGATATCGACGATGTTGTTGATGCTGCGGATGCCCACGGCGGCAAGGCGGTTCTTCAGCCAAGCCGGCGACTCGCCGACTTTCACGCCGCTGATGGTCACGCCCGAATAGCGCGGGCAGGCCTGCGTGTCTTCCACGACCACTTCGATGTCCAAGTCGTGGTTTTCCACCTTGAAGTCCTCGACAGAGGGGCGAATGAGGTGGTATTTCGTTGTGTTCTCGCGCTGGTTGAGGGCGGCCACGAGGTCGCGGGCCGAGCCAATGTGCGAGGTGGCATCGCTGCGGTTGGCGGTAAGGCCGATTTCGATCGTATAGTCCTCTTCAACAGGGAAATAGAACGATGCAGGCTTGCCCACTTCGTAATCATCAGGCAACACCATAATTCCTTCGTGCGAGGTGCCAAGTTGCAGCTCGTCCTCAGCGCAAATCATGCCTTCGCTCACTTCGCCGCGAATCTTGCCCTTCTTGATGGTGATGTGTTCGTCGCCAATCCAAAGTTCGGTGTTGATGGTGGCCACGAGCACCTTCTGGCCTGCCGCCACGTTGGGCGCGCCGCACACGATGTGTAGCGGTTCCTCGCCGCCCACATCGACGGTGGTGATGTGCAGGTGGTCGGAGTTGGGGTGGTCGATGCAGGTGAGCACCTTGCCCACGACGATGCCTTTCAAGGCACCCTTCACCGACTCGAAGCGTTCCAAATCTTCCACTTCGAGGCCCGTGGAGGTCAATATCTCGCTGACTTTCTCAGCCGAATAATTGCAGTTGACGTATTGTTTCAACCAGTTATAGGAAATCTTCATTGTCGTAGATTTTTATTGAGCGGCAAAAATACGAAATTCTGACAAAATGTCACGCGGACTTTTGATTAGAGGTTTTTGATTTTGCCAAGTGCCTCGATGAAAACTCGCCAAGTGCCTCGATGAAAATCGGCCAAGTGCCTCGATAAAAACTCGCCAAGTGCCTCGATAAATTTTTCAAAAGTTATTCATAATCAAAAAGAAATTACTATTTTTGCAGCGTGAAAAATTTGAATCTATGAGTGACTACAAAAAGCGTGTTGCAGAACAGAATCTTGCTGACCATTTGGATGCAATGGGTGCCGTATTGATAGAAGGCCCAAAATATTGTGGTAAGACTACAATGGCAATCCAACAAGCCAATAGCGTTTTGCTTATGTCCGACCCTGACCATATAGAGCAAAACCTTTCGTTGGCGAGGACGAATATAAGGAGATTGTTGGAAGGAGAAACGCCGCGTTTGATTGACGAATGGCAATTGGCTCCCCAGTTTTGGGATGCCGTCAGGAACGAGGTTGACAGACGGAATGCAGACGGGCAATTCATCCTGACTGGTTCGGCCGTTCCTCCGCGTCCGACCACTGAAGAGGAAAAGATTTTCCACACGGGAACGGGAAGGATTTCGCGGCTGAAACTTCGGACGATGAGCCTTTATGAGTCGGGCGAATCAACGGGGGATGTGAGTTTGTCGTCACTTTTCGAGGATGCCGAGAAAGTAGAAGGAACAAGCCATATCGACCTTGACGAACTCGCTTTTTTGGTTTGCCGGGGCGGATGGCCAAAGGCTACGCTGAAAGAGAATCCCAAGGCAGCCTTGATGCAGGCAAAGCAGTATTACAAAACGGTTGTTGGATTGGACATTTCGAGGGTTGATGGTGTGGAACGCAATGAAGAATTGGCCAAGCGGTTGATGCGCTCCTACGCACGCAACCAAGGCTCGCAGGCCTCGTTGGGGACTTTGCTCGCGGATTTGAAAAACAACGAAGCCGACACGCTGACGGAGTACACCATTTATTCCTATATCAATGCCTTGAAAAAGATTTTTGTCATTGAGGACGCGCTGGCTTGGAATCCGAATCTCAGGAGCAAAACCGCCATCCGCACTTCCGACACGCGCTATTTCACCGACCCGTCCATTGCCACGGCTGCTTTGGGCATCGGGCCGAAAGACTTGATTAATGACCTCAACACTTTCGGGCTGATGTTTGAGACGCTTGCCGTGCGCGACCTGCGCGTTTATGCCGATGCCATAGACGGTACGGTTTACCATTACCGCGACAAGAGCAACTTGGAGTGTGACGCAGTGGTGCATCTTGAAAACGGTTCATACGGCCTTGTGGAGATCAAGCTTGGCGGTGCGCAGTTGGTGAGGGAAGGGGCAGCCACTTTGCTTGAATTGGCAGGCAAGCTCGACACGACCAAGATGAAGAAGCCGTCTTTCCTGATGGTGCTAACGGGAATAGGCGAATATGCCTACAAGCGCCCCGATGATGGAGTGCTCGTGGTACCTATTGGATGTCTGAAAAACTAACTATTTGATAATAGTTTTGCTTTTTATCAAATAGTCATTGATGTTGAATATCCGTAACCCGAAATATTTTGGTGTTACGGAGTAGGTATTTATTGATACTTGCTCCGTAACTATATTTTTTTTTGAGTTACGGAGCAAGTATCGTGTTTTGAATGAAGAAAAAACACTATCTTTGCAGCGTGAATTACAACCTGTAAGATTATGGAAAACAACAAAATCATCGGAAGGAAAAAGGAACGTGAGTTGTTTGATGACATTTGCCTGACGGAAAAACCTGCTTTGGTTGCAGTATATGGCCGCCGTCGCGTGGGGAAGACTTTCTTGGTAAGGCAGCACTTCAACAATGATTTTGATTTCTCATTTACAGGAAATTATCAAATGCCGCGACAAGCGCAACTTTCCCTTTTCAACCAAGAACTGCGACGTTTTTCGGGGATGGATTATCCTTTGGTCAAAGACTGGTTCTCGGCTTTTGAGCAATTGCGCCAATATTTGTCATCAATTGACAAAGAAAGACTTGTCCTTTTCTTTGATGAATTGCCCTGGATGGAAACGCCTAAATCGAATTTCATTCAGGCATTTTCCTATTTCTGGAATACGTGGGCTTCCACGCGCCAAGGCTTGAAATTGTTCGTTTGCGGATCGTCAACCACTTGGATGCTCGAAAAACTGATTGGCGACAAAGGCGGTTTGTATGGCCGCGTGACGCACACCGTTTATTTGGCTCCTTTCACTTTGGGGGAAACGGAGGCGTATCTCCAAGCCAATGGCATCCGTTGGAATCGATATCAAATGCTTGAAACTTATATGATTATAGGAGGCATACCCTTCTATCTTGAAATGTTGAAACCCAAACTGACTTTTGACCAAAACATTGATAACTTGTTTTTTGCCGCCAACGCTCCGCTGAGGATGGAATACGGTTTTTTGTTTAGGTCGTTGTTCAATGACGCGCAACTTTATCGTCAAGTGGTGGAAACCATCGCAAAGCACTCACAGGGGATGACCCGCCAGCAAATCAAAGAGGAATTGGGGATGGCCGATGGGGGAGCGCTTACCGTCGTGCTTGAGAATCTTGTCCGTTGCGACTTTTTGCGCCGATATGCCGCTTTCGGGAAAAGCGAGCGCAATGCATTGTATCAACTCACGGATTTGTTCAGTTTGTTCCATTTGCGTTTTGTGGCCGACAACAATGGCCAAGACCAACAGTTTTGGAGCAATATGCGCGAGAACCCTTCGCGAGTGGCTTGGCGTGGCTATGCTTTCGAACAAGTGTGCCTGCACCATATTCCCCAAATCAAGGAGGCCATAGGAATAAAGGCCGTGCTCAGCAATGTATGCTCGTGGTCGTGTCCGACTTTTACCGACAAGGATGGCAACCAATGGCAAGGGACACAAATAGACCTTCTCATCGACCGCCGCGACCAGGTCATCAACATTTGTGAGATGAAATATGCCAACGATAGATATATCATCGACAAGGATTACGAAGAACGGCTTCGCCGCCGACTGTCCACATTCCAACATTTGACACGCACCCGTAAGGCCTTGCACCTGACTTTCGTAACCACTTACGGATTGAGCTGGAACGCCTATTGTGGCAATGTTCAGGCCGAAGTGACGATGGATGATTTGTTCGACCGTTAATCTCGATACCTGCTCCGTAAGTGATATTTTTTCCGGGTTACGGAGCATGTATCCAAAGGAAAACGCTTCAGAACAAATCGGAATGTGTCCCTGTATTGAGCATCAGCAGGGTAAGTTGGTTGTCGTTTTGCTCCCAAACGAGCAACCAGTCAGGCTGGATGCGGCACTTCAATACCGCTTTTGCGATGGCGGCGCGGTGCAATCTCAACGCCCTCTATGGAACGAAACAGTTTGCGCAGCATAGGAAGCAGGCTCTCGTCGGTCACTTTCAATGTAAGTTCGGTCATTGTTTTTCTCCCAATGGTAATTTATGGTGCAAAAATACACATTTATTCTGAATTGGATGATTTCGGCTGTGTTTTGTGAAGCAATTTGGTATTTTTTTTGAGTTTAATATGCGAATTTTGGAAATTATTTCAAAAATTTCATCAAAAAGTTATCGTAATTCGATAATTATTTATAATTTTGCAGCGTTTCATAACTGCAAAATACTATGATTATAAACAAACGGAAGTTATTGTGCTGGGTGGCAGTGGTTTCGGTGGCTTTTGTTGCGTTGCAATCTTGCATTCAAGTCCAAGTTGCCATCCCTAACCGTTGGAACCGCCGTTTTGCCGAAAAGCAAGACTATATAGAATGTCTCACGGCTGACCAACTGAAGGAAATGATATTGACAGACACCACCCATTTTAAAATTGTGATGCTTTACAGCACAGGTTGCGGGCCTTGTGGGGAACATTTGCGAAGGACATACGCACCAGCCTACGCCCAACACCGTGACGATGTGAAGTTTTACTTCATCAGCGAAAGCACGGGCGGTATCAAGTATTGCCGCGATGAGTTGGAACGTTTGGGGTTGTATGATGGCAAGGTGTTGTGTTTTCTTGACGACCGCCCTCAGTTCGACAATCAAAAGCAAGGCAAGAACGCCAATTTGCAAGTTTTCAACAACTTGGCCAACCATATCTTCACGAAAGGCCCGAAAGTGACGGGCAACTTTGGTATTCCTTGCGAGTTCGTCGTAAGCAAGGACAACCGCGTGTTGAAATGCCTTGTCGCTACGCCACATTCGGGTTCGGCCATCAAGACGGCACAATTGTGGCAAGTCGACTTCGACCGAATCCAAGAGATTGATTTCGATTCGATTTGCCGTCTTGAAGTGGAGGACGGCTATTTTGAAGGCCTCCCTGTTTGCAATGGCGACTATTGCCCGATAAACAAGCATTGAAGTTTAACCTATAATAATAGAATTATGAAAGACAAGACCTTGAAAAACATTCGTTTGTGCTGTTATGTGGCATTAGTGTTTTGCGCCATTTGGATTGCGATTGTGGCGAATTATATCATTAGTGATTTGCGTGGGCCAAATCTTCCAATTGATTGGTCGCAGCATGCTTTTGTTAAGATTCTGACAATGGCTTCTTATGTGCTTGGTACAATGGCGATGATTGTATTGAGCATTAAAGTGGTGCTCAACATACTGAAAGGCATCCGAGAGAATATGGTTTTCCCGAAAAACAATGTGAAACTGCTGCTTTGGATGGCATTGGCTGACTTTGTTTATTTGTTGGGTTTCACCAATCTGCCTATCCTTTGGAACGACAACATAATTCTCTGTTTGCAACACACCAATTTCGTTATGCCCTTCCTGCTGCTCTTCTTCGCCTTTATGTACAAAGTGGCCGCTGACGCAGTGGAGGAAAACAATTTAACCGTCTGATTATGTCACAAAACCTACAAAACTTGCAAAACCATTTGTTTGGTATAGGGAAGCCTGCCAACCGGCTGGCTTCCGGCGGCGCACGGTTGTGCAGCTGCCACTTCAGTTATTTGAAGTTTTGCCTTGTTTTGATGGTTTTGTGATGAAAAACAAAACGTTATGATTATCCTAAACTTAGACGTAATGTTGGCCAAGCGTAAGATGCGCTCCAACGATTTGGCCCAAAGAATAGGCCTCACCCAGGCC
The DNA here is from genome assembly GCA_902769815.1 of uncultured Bacteroidia bacterium. Lineage (GTDB taxonomy): Bacteria > Bacteroidota > Bacteroidia > Bacteroidales > F082 > Limimorpha. The sequence goes on from CACXQO010000027.1 coordinate 7,275, forward strand.
AACCTCTCCATATTGAAAACAGGCAAGGCCAAGGCCATCCGCCTCAGCACCTTAGATGCCATCTGCCGCGAACTGCAATGCACGCCGGGGGATATTCTGGAGTATAAACCCGATGAGCCAGTTTAAAGTGGTCGAAAGACCGCTTTAAACCTCTCAAATTCTTGCAAATTCGGTTCAAACACTTCGCAAAATGAAACTTCTCCAATTCTCTAAATTCTTGATTAAAGAAATGATAAAAAACATCGCCATCTTGATGGTATTCTTGACCCTTTCCAGTTGCAACACGCTCATGCCCATGCTCTTCGGCTTCCGCGAAATCAACGGCTACGATGCGGTGCAATGTGAGAAATTCTATAAGAAACTGCCCAAGGATTTTGCTTTCACGTCCTTGGTGTGCGACGAAAAACAATTCAGGCAAGTCAGCGACCTCGGCGCAGACTCGATGCAGATGAAAGACCTCTACCAACCGCTGAAAATCATGTATTTCCACGGCGACAGCCTTGTTTCGCTCCACATCAACTGCTATTGTCCGCCAACGCTTGGCTTCAACCTGAATTGGAATTTCAACCATCAGTTTGACGTGTTTCCGCCAGCCACCACCGTGCCTTTGGAAGGCTACACGGTGACGCGCACCCAAATGCAGTCCGTCTTCCCCGAAATCAAGGGGGAGAAGGACTACGCCGTGCTCGTCTTTTGGACGAACATGCTGCCCAAGGTTTCGCGGGCGGAAATCAGGACGGTTTACAGAAATTTGAAGCGGTTCGGCCCTTCGACAGGCTCAGAGGCCGAGGTTTATCTCATCAACGACGACATTCCGCTGACGAAATCGCTCCACGAAACGGAGTGATTTATCAGGCTTTTTCATCAAAAAATCTTTTTCCTGGCCATTATGCCGTTGGTTCGGAAAAATGAACTATATTTGCGCCCTAATATAATGAAGAATGTCTGAAAACAATTTCTCAACCGATTTCTCCGATATTCGTCCGTTGCACACTTCACGCTACGGCAATAGTCGGGTTTTTACGGCAAGATTCGGAGGTAAGAAAGTCATTGTCAAGGCTTTGAAGTCCGAATATGCCGATGATGCCGCCTGCCGCGCATCGCTGAAACAGGAATTTGATACCACCTCGATGCTCGACAACAAATATATCCGCAAGGCTTTGGATTTTGTAAAAGTTGAAGGCTTGGGCGACTGCATCGTTTTTGAATATGTCGAAGGTAAGTCGTTGGCTGAGCATGTGCGCGTGGGCACGCTCTCCGAAAAGCAGGTGAAAAACATCCTCACCGAGATTTGCGACGGCTTGAATTTTCTGCATCGCAACGGATTGGTTCACTGTAATTTGAATCCTGAGAATGTCATGGTGTCGGCCAACGACGGCCATGTGAAACTCATCGACATCGGTGTGCCTGAAACCAAGCAAGATGCCGACCGCGAACTGCTTATCAAGGAAAGGGAGTTTGTCGCGCCCGAAATCATCAAGGGCGAGGACTTCGACTCGCGGGCCGACATTTATTCCATCGGCAAAATCATGGAATTCATCGGCGAGCGCAACATTTCCAAGCAATTCCATGCCGCTGCCACGCACTGCACGCAATTCTCGAAAGAACAGCGTTTCGACACTATAAGTGATGTGCGCTCGGCCATCTCGAAAGGTCATTCCTTCGTGAAAATCATCATTTTGGTGGTTGTGGCGGCCATAGTTGCGGCTTTGGCCATCATCTATGTGCCGAAAATCAGGGCCAATGTGGAGAAGGAAAGGGCAGAGAGGCGTGTCGTTGAGTTTAACCGCGAATTAGAGAAAATCCAAGGCGAGTTGCCTGGGCTTTGCGAGAAATATGCCTTGCAGTCGATCAACGAACCCATTGCGGTGGACTGGTCGGAAGACAGTTTGCGTTTGGTGGAAGGCTTGATGCCTTATCTTGCCATCGACGAATACAAGGCCAAGGCGTTGCAAGTCATGGAACGCCAGCGCGTTGGCATAGAGAGAAGCCGCGAGGCTGACTTCGAGCAACTGTTGCTCAGCGAGTTCAAGTCGACCAACGACAGCCTTGCCGTGAAAATGCGCTCGGCTCTTGTAGACCCGACTGACGACCAACTCCTCATCGAGGCAGGCAAATGGTACGAACTGACGAAATAATTTCGACGAAACGGAGTTATTGAAGAATAAACCTACAACGAAGTGCAAAGAAAAACTAACATAATCGTGATGATGGGCTGCGTGATGGGGCTGCTGCTGTTGAGCGGCTGCTCCACCAAGAAAAACACGCTCACCCGCCGCATGTTCCACAATTTGACCAGCCACTACAATGTCTATTTCAACGGGGAAGCAAGCCTCAAGGATGGCGACAAGCAACTCCGTACCTCGGTGAAAGACGACTATTTGAAGGTGCTGCGCGTCTACAACTACGGCACGCAACAAAACGGCATGAGCCTGAACGCCACCATGGACCGTGCCTTGGAAAAAACCTCCATTTGCGTGCAAAAGCACTCGATGAAATTCGGCAGCCGCGAGCGTGTGCGCTGGATTGACGATGCCTATCTCGTGATGGGCAAGGCGCATTTCTACAAGCACGACTACATCCCGGCCAAGCGCACTTTCGACTTTGTGGCCACCGAATACAACTACAACGACATCGCTTACGTCGCCAACATGTGGCTCATCAAGACCTACATCCAAACTGAGGAATATCCCAAGGCCGTGGCCATGATTGAGCAGTTGCAGGCGAGAACGTCGGGACTAAGCAAACTCCCCAAGGAACTGATGCGCAACATGGACTTCACCATCGCCGACTACTATATTGCCGTGAAGGACTACAACAAGGCCATCCCTTTCCTGAAAAACGGCATTTTGCTCAATAAAGACCGCGACCTGCGCACCCGCGCCATGTTCATCATGGGGCAGATTTACATGCACCAAGGCGACTCGGAACGCGCCACGGCGCAATTCAAGAAGGTCATCAAGCGCAATCCTGAATATGAGATGGTTTTTGAGTCGAGGATGAACATCGCCAAGGTGGGCACCGCCGACAATGCCGAAGCCCTCTACAAGATGATGCGCAAGATGCTCCGCGACCCGAACAACGAAGACTATCGCGACCGTATCTATTACGCTATGGCCGAATTAGCCCTCCGCGAGGGCGACGAAAACAAGGCCATCAACTATTTGCGCAAGTCGGTGGAGGCCTACAAAGACAACCAAATCCAAAGGGCGCAGTCGTCGCTGAAGGTGGCAACCATGTTTTTCGACCGCAACGAATACGAGTTGGCACAGGCTTATTACGACACCGCTGTAACGAGCATGAACCGCGAACAAGAAGGCTACGACAGCATTATGAACATTTCACAAACGCTCAACGAATTAGTGATGTATGCCAGCGTTGTCCGCGACCAAGACAGTTTGCTTCGTGTGGCCGCTATGGATTCCGTCAGCCGCAACATCCTCATCGACAGGATTATCGCCCAAGTCATTGAGCAAGAGGAAATGGAAAAAGCCCAGCGCGAGTATGAGGAACAATTGGCACTGATGGGTTCAGCCGTGGGCGGTGGAGAAGAAAAACCCACCTCCGAGCCGACAAGCAACGTCACTTCATCATGGTATTTCTATAATCCGACTTCTGTTTCCAAAGGTGTCACCGAGTTCACCCGCAAATGGGGCATGAGAAAGAACGAGGACAACTGGCGCATCAGCGACAAGCGCAGCATGGCGGCGGCCTTGTCGGGCGAGGAGGACGACGAAGGCATAACCGCAGAAAAGAACGCCAAAGCCAAACAAGACTCGCTGAACGCCACCTACACCACCCACGACCGTGGCTATTACCTGCAAGACCTGCCTTTCACGATGGAGCAAAAAGAGGTGTGCGACTCGCTCATCGCCGACGGGCTGTATCATTTGGGATTCCTTTATATGGACCGACTCAACGACCTGCCGCGCTCCATCGAATCCTATGAGAAATTAGACACCCGCTATCCGGGCAACGAGAAGGAACTGCCCACTTGGTACGCGCTCTACAAGATGCACAAAGACCTCAACCACGAGGAACAGTCGTTGGTTTACAAAGGCAAGATTTTCGACAAATATCCCACTTCGAGTTACGCCGAGTTCATCAACGACCCGAGCTATTTCGAGAAACTGCAAGCCCAAGAGCGCGAGGCCTCCGATTTCTATTCCAAGACTTACGAAGCCTTTGAGCAGGGGCAATTCTACCGCGTGAAGATGAACTGCGAGCGCGCCATGCGACTTTATGAAACCGACACGGCTTTCATGCCGCGTTTCGCCTTCCTCCATGCCGTTGCCCAAGGCCGCATGGTTTCCATTGACACGATGGCTTTCGCTTTGTACAATTTGGTGCGCACCTATCCCAACAGCGCGATTACGCCCTACGCCCGCGATGTGTTGGAAAACATCAACGTGGAATATGACCTCGGCTTGGTGTTGACCGAAATCGACAACAAGGAGGCTGGCGACCAACCCGAAGTGAAGAAAGCCTCGCCCTACACATACGAGCCTAATGCAGAGTATTTTGTGATGATTGTCTGCGACACCAAGACCGTGCGCGTGGATCCGTTGAAAGTGCGCATCAGCGACTTCAACAAGAAGGAACACCGCACGAGAAACTTCACCATCAAGGATGTCGTTCTCGACGATGCCCGCACCCTTGTGACCATCGGCAACTTCAACGGCGAGCAGCAGGCCACCGACTACATCACTTCTATGTTCCTAGGCGATTATGTCTTTGGCGGCATCGACGCTTCAAAATATACCATCAAACCTATTTCCATCAAGAATTATCCCGTCTTTTATCAGTCCAAGGATTTGGACGAATACATACAGTTCCTAAATCAAACAAACAAGTAGTATTATGGCTATAATGGAATCATCCGCACGCAACCTCATTGGTAACGGCACCGTCTTTAAAGGCGACATTGAGTCGAATGGCGACATCCGCATTGATGGTCGGTTGATTGGCTCAGTGAAATCGAATGGCAAGATTTCCGTTGGACAAACCGGTATCATCGAAGGCGACTTGACCTGCAAACAGGCCGAAATCTCAGGCGTCGTGAAAGGCAACATCAACACGGAAGAACTGACCGCTTTGAAGTCGACCTCGAAGGTGGAAGTCGACCTGAACACGAAGCAACTGCTCATCGAAGTGGGTGCCCAATTCACGGGCAAGTGTGTCATGGGGCAGCAGTCGACAGTGGCTATGCCCAAGCAAAAAATTGGCTGATGATGAACGAAAGGCTTAAAAAGCATTTCGGCTACGAAGCCATTGAGCAGTATGACACGGAAAGGCTGGCCAAACTTCAGGAGCACTATGCAGCCATCCTCGAAATTTTGGGCGAAGACCCCCAGCGCGAGGGCCTTCTGAAAACGCCTTTGCGCGTAGCCAAGTCGATGCAGTTCCTTACGCAAGGGTATGAACAGGACCCGATGGAAATCCTGTTGTCGGCCAAATTCAAGGAGGACTACCGCCAAATGGTGATTGTCAAGGATATAGAGGTGTATTCGCTGTGCGAGCATCACCTCATCCCCTTTATTGGTAAGGCGCATGTCGGCTATATTCCTAATGGCTATATCACTGGTCTGAGCAAGATTGCCCGCGTGGTGGAGGCTTATTCGCGCCGCCTTCAGGTGCAGGAGCGGCTGACCACCCAAATCAAGAACGCCATCAACGATGCCTTGCATCCGTTGGGCGTGGCGGTTGTTATCGAGGCGCGGCATTTGTGCATGTCGATGCGCGGCGTGCAAAAGCAAAGCGCGGTGACCACTACGAGCGACTTCATTGGAGCTTTCGAGCGCGAATCCACACGCGAGGAGTTCTTCCAATTGATAGGAACAAAACTAAGTTGAAAGTTGTAAATTATTGAATATTAAATCTCAAATAGAAATATGATTAAAGCATACGTTTTCCCCGGTCAAGGTGCCCAGTTTGTGGGGATGGGCAAGGACTTGTACGACAATTTCCCCAAGGCCAAAGACATGTTCAAGAAAGCCAACAACATCTTGAAATTCAAGATTACCGATGTGATGTTTGAAGGCACTGACGACGACTTGCGCCAAACCAAGGTGACGCAGCCGGCCATTTTCCTTCATTCGGTCATTTTGGCTTCGCTGCTTGAGGAGTTCGACCCCACGATGGTGGCAGGCCACTCTTTGGGCGAGTTTTCGGCTTTGGTCGCCAATAAGGTATTGACTTTTGAGGACGGTTTGCGCCTCGTCAGCAAGCGTGCAATGGCCATGCAGAAGGCCTGCGAAGCCCAACCCGGCACGATGGCAGCCGTTGTGGGGGGTGAGGACAGCGTGATTGAGAGTGTCTGCGCTTCCATCAAGGATGCCGTGGTGGTGCCCGCCAACTACAACTGCCCTGGCCAATTGGTGATTTCGGGTTCAATTGAAGGCGTGGCAGCCGCTTCCGAGAAACTGAAGGAGGCTGGCGTGAAGCGTGTGGTGCCCCTGAGCGTGGGCGGCGCGTTCCATAGCCCGCTGATGGAACCTGCCCGCGTGGAGTTGGCCGAGGCCATCAAGGAGACCACTTTCAACCAAGGCATCTGCCCGATTTACCAAAATGTCACCGGACAATCGGTCAACGACCCCGAAATCATCAAGAAGAACCTTATTGCCCAACTGACTTCGCCCGTGCTTTGGACGCAGACCATGAGCAACATTTTGGCCAACGGCGTGCGTACGATCGTTGAGGTGGGCCCCGGCACTGTGTTGCAAGGCTTGTTCCGTAAGATGGACCGCAACCTTGAACTTTCAAGTGCCACCGTGGGAGCCGCTTCGTAAGCTATGGACAACAACAAGATGCGGTCTCTCACAGTGTCTTTGCTTTTCATGGCAGGGATTCTTGTGGGCATATTAATTAAAGGTGGGCAGCAACGCAAGCAGACCATCAATGTAGAGGGTGTCAGCAAGTTTGACGAAGTGATGTGGTATGTCGGCAACGATTATGTCGATGTGCCCGACGCTCAAAAGTTGCAAGACGACGCCATCGCTGCCATGATGGACAATCTTGACCCGCATAGTGCCTACGTTTCGTTGGAAGAGTTCAATGAGATGAACGAACCGCTTTTGGGCAGTTTCGACGGTATCGGTGTGCAGTTCCGTTTGGAGAAAGACACCATCGCCGTTGTCAGTGTCATCAAGGGCGGTCCTTCCGAGAAGGTAGGCCTCCTTGCCGGCGACCGCATTGTGTATGTTGACGACACCTTAGCGGCTGGCGTGAAACTGACCAACGAGGATGTGATGCGCAAGTTGAAAGGCCCGAAAGGCACCAAAGTAAAAGTGGGTGTTTTCCGCCGTGGCGTAGACGGCTTGATGGATTTTACCATCACCCGCGCCGCCATCCCGACCTACAGCGTCGACATCGCCTATATGCTTGACGAACAGACGGGCTACCTGAAACTCAGCAAGTTCTCGGCCACAACCATCGATGAATTCAGGAAGGGAGTGAAGGAACTGAAAGCCAAAGGCATGAAGCAGATGGTTTTTGACCTGCGCGGCAATTCGGGCGGCTACCTGAAGGCCGCCGTCGACATTTCGGACGAGTTTTTGCCCAAGGGCAGCCTGATTGTCTATACCGAGGGTCGCAATCGTCCGCGCCAGTATATGAAGGCCCATCGTCGCGGCATGTTGGAAGACATCCCAGTAGTGGTGCTTATTGACGGCGAGTCGGCCAGCGCGAGCGAAATTGTGGCTGGAGCATTGCAAGACAATGACCGAGGCACCATCATCGGACGACGTTCTTTCGGAAAGGGCTTGGTGCAGGAGCAAATCATGCTCAGCGACCAGTCGGCGATTAGGCTCACTGTGGCGCGGTATTATACACCTACAGGCCGCTGCATCCAGAAGCCTTTCGACGGCGACCGCGAGAAGTACCTTTTCGAGGCGTTTGAGCGTTACGAGAACGGTGAACTTTTCCACCCCGACAGCATACATTTTGCTGATTCGCTGAAATATACCACGCCGGGAGGTAGAATCGTTTACGGTGGCGGTGGCATCATGCCCGACATCTATGTTCCGCTCGTCGACGACAGCACC
>CACXQO010000028.1 GCA_902769815.1 uncultured Bacteroidia bacterium
AGAAATTCCCTTTGGGACCGGATTGGGATGGGTTTGAAATCAAAATGTAATTGACATGCAGCAAACCGGCGAAATCATATTATACCAACCTAATGAGAATGTGCAACTTGAAGTGCGTTTGGAGGAAGAAACCGTTTGGCTTACTCAGGCGCAGATGGCGGAATTGTTTCAAAAGGACAGAACCGTCGTAACAAGACACATTAATAATGTGTTTGCGGAAGGAGAACTTGACCAAGAAAGCAATGTGCATTTTTTGCACATTTCAAATAAGGTTTTGTCGGTTTTGGATGTTTTGTGACAAAAAAAGAACAATATGACGCTCTCCGTTTTCTCCGACGAATATTATATGAAACAGGCCTATCAAGAGGCTGAAAAAGCTCTCGATGCCGACGAAATTCCGATTGGTGCCGTTGTGGTGTGCAACAACAAAATCATCGCCCGTGCCCACAACCAAACCGAAACCCTCAACGACGTGACCGCCCACGCCGAAATGCTCGCCATTACCGCTGCCGCCAATGCTTTGGGAGCCAAATATTTGGATGAATGTACGCTTTATGTCACTTTGGAGCCGTGCCCCATGTGCGCCGGTGCCTTGTGCCATGCCCACATAGGGAAAATCGTTTGGGCCGCCGACGACCCCAAGAATGGTTTTTCGCGTTTCGGCAAGATGCTACATTCCAAGACGAAAACAGAAACGGGCATCCTGCGTGATGATTGCTTGGCATTGCTGACGGAGTTTTTCAAGAATAAAAGGATATGAATAATTGGGCTGAAAATGAAGAAGGTCACACCGCGTTTGCGATGCGACCTTCCATGTTTAGGTTTGAATTAAGGGTTTACATCTTTTCGGGCGAAAGCACCTTAGGCAAATAGGTCTTGCCCGTGCCTAACATACCCTTGCCACCGATTTCAAAGGTGCAGGTGGGTTCAAGATTGCTCAGACTGCTTCCTGTACTGGGTGCACCTACAGGGAATGTGCCAGTAACCGTGTTCAACACACGACCATTGTAACGCACAGTCAGAACATAGTTCGTGGCAACCGACTCGTCGCAATTGCTGTACATCACGACGTATGCCTTGTACGTACCAGCCTCAACAGTGGCATCATCTTCGTAATAGATGTTCTCGTTGTTGATGTTGTCGATGCCGCAACCCGCATTGGAGTCGAGGTCAAGCTGACCACCGTTGCTGCTCGAACTATGACCATAATAGATGTGCTCGCCATTAGGCTCAATCAGGTGAAGGTCAATGTCCTTGGCATTGTCAAACGAGACGCTGACTTGCAACTTACCAGTCCCAACTTGAATCAAGGAGACATCAACATCGTAGATCTGACTGACTTCACCTGACATGTCAACATAGGCGAATTGCAGCGTGAACTCTTCGAGCGAAATGTCCTGCTTAACGATGAGGACAACAGAACAAGTGCCATCGTTGTTGCGCACTGGAGAAGCCTCGCAGTAGCCGAATTGCTCCTTGATGCCAACAATCACACGGGCCATGTCGCTCGGAACGGTGAGTGTGACGAATGCCGTGCCTCCAGCAACGAGGTTGCCGTTCATGCTCACGTTGGAGATTTGCTTGTTGTTGTCAGGCTCGGGGAAGTCGAAGCCATGATAAATGCCTTCTTCAATCTCGAGGAAATCCTTGACTCCTGCCTTTAGCAGGTCTTCTTTTTGATTGCCAGTCTTGAAACAACCGACAAGAAGAATTGCGCTAACAATCAAAGCGCCGAAAGCCGTTAATTTGTGCTTTGTCATAATGTTTGATTTTTAATGATGAAATTTTATGATAAAATGTGATTTCAATTGCCTGTCTGCGTTGCTTGCATTTTATGGGCAAAGGTATTCCTTTCAACATGCTTCGCTCTTTGCATTTATGCAGAAAAAAATGTCGTTTTTGCAGAAATGACAAGTTTGTTGCCACGAAATCCGACACTTTTTGCTGTAAATTTGACAAAAGCAGCCATTTGACGGCCATAATGGTTGCACAAGGCTTTTTTTGCTATTTTTGCAACCTAAATCAGAGCGAAATGTTCCATTCCGTGTTCTCCACAATGCCCATGTTCGTATGTGGGTTTTGGTCGGTGTTGTTCTTGCTCCAATTCGATAGGAAGAACATGTCAAAAGTCGTATTTACCGTTTTCATGTTGGTCGCTACGATGCTCTATTTCTGTCACAGCCTTTATTTCAATAGTTGTTTTTCGGTTCTGTCCTTCTCTGATACCTTATATAAAATGGCTTCTTTGTCAGTATATCCGCTGTTCTATATTTACATCAGGACGCTCACCGACGTGAAACCCCTCACACTGAAAGACTTCGCCATACTTTTGCCAGCCTTGCTTGTGTCGTTGACGATAGGTGTGGTTTACCTTCTCATGTCGGAGTCGGAAAGGATGTACTTCGTCATGGCTTATCTTTACCACCAAACGGAAATGCCGTTTACAACCTTGATGCAGGTACAGAGGGCGTTGCATTTTGCCTCAAATATACTATTTGCGGCTCAAATCGTGGCAGTCCTTGGATTGGGCCTCAAGCGTTTGGAAACGCACAAACGGCGAATCGAGTCCTATTTCTCGAATACCCAAAAGTTGGACCTGTCGCCAGTGAAGCGACTACTTGTGCTTTTTGCCCTTACCTCGTTGATGTCGTTTGTTGCCAACCTGCTCGGACGCTATCGTTTCTTCAATTCCGACTTTATGTTAGCAATACCATCCACCTTGTTCTCCTTGGCACTCTATGCCTTGGCCTATGTGTGTTTCTGTCAGGAACATTCAGCATTGAGCCTGATGGAGATGGACACCATTACCGACGAAAAGCACGAGGTGGATCACTATCCAAACAATCTGAAAGATTTGATTGTTAATAAAATGGAAGAAGAGCAAGTATATCTTCAGCCCAACTTGAAGATTTCGGACTTAGCTGCCCTTTTGGGCACCAACCGCAATTATCTCTACAACGCCATCAATGTTGGAATGGGTATCTCATTCTCTGAGTTCGTCAACCGTTATCGGGTCGGCCACGCGCAACGGCTACTCTTGGAAAACCCAGCGGCTAACATAGAGGAAATCGCCACACAGTCGGGGTTCTCATCGGAAGTCACTTTTTATCGCAATTTCAAGGCCGTGACAGGAACAACCCCTTACAAATGGCTAAAGTCACAGAAATAGTTTAGATTCTTCAGGTGCTGATAAAGAGGCTTAATCTTCCGAAATCTCGCTCATCATACTGCGGTAGGCCGAAAACACATTGGCCCGCGAAATGTAGCCCAAATATTTCCCGCCCTGAATGACAGGAATGTTGTATTTGCCCGACTTCTGGAACTTGTAAACAATCTCCTCCATCGGCTCCTCGGGGTGGATGACATAGTCGGGAAGGACGGCGAAATTCTGTATGGATTGGTCGTAATATTGCGTGTCGAAAAGGATGCCGCGCACGTCGTCGAACAGCACATGGCCACAGAAAAAGCCTTCTTTGTCGACCACAGGAAAAATGTTGCGTTTCGAAGAAGAAACCAAAGGCAGCAAATCGCGGAAGAGACAGTCGGGGTGGATGGGGGAGAAATTGGTTTCAATCAACTGATTGATAGCCATCATATTGAGGATGCTCTTGTCTTTGTTGTGGGTCACCTCAACGCCTTTCTCCGCCACGGCATTGGTGTAAATCGAATGGCTGAAAAACAGCCGATTGATGGCGTAGGCCAAGGCCGAGACAATCATCAGCGGCACGATGAGCGCATAGCCGTTGGTAATCTCGGCGATGAGGAAAAGTCCCGTCAGCGGGGCGTGAAGCATACCCGCCACGAGGCCGCTCATCCCGACAAGGGCAAATTTGGCCGGGTCTAAATCGCCAAGGCCCAAATAGTTGACCAAAGTGGCAAAAAACAATCCAGTGAACGCCCCGATGAACAAGGCCGGAGCGAAAGTGCCGCCCACGCCGCCAGCCCCAAAAGTGAAGGCCGTGGCAAAGGCTTTCAGCAAAATCATGCCCGCGAACAGGATGATGACCACCAAATCATATTCCTTGAAATGCGCAAACCAAGGATTGTTGAACACAGGGCTGTAGTCGCCGCGCAAAGCCGAGTTGATAGCCTCGTAGCCTTCTCCATAAAGTGCTGGAAACAAGAAAATTAAGATACCAAGCAAAGTTCCACCGACGAGCAGTCGTTTCCACGGCGAAGTGATTTTCTTGAATTGTTTCTCCACGCTGAAAGTCACCTTCAGGAAATAAGCCGAAACCAAACCCGCAAAAACGCCCAACAGCACATAATATATGGCATTGGACGGGATGAAACCCTCGGCGATGACGGCTGGGTATTCCACCGTCTGGCCAAGGAAGAAATAAGCCGTCAGAATGGCGACAAACGAAGAGCAAATGATAGGCACTAACGCATTGAGCGACAGGTCAATCATAAACACCTCAAGGGCGAAAACGATACCTGTAATGGGGGCTTGGAAAATAGCCGCCAATGCCGCCGCGCCACCCATTCCGATGAGTTGGATGGTGTGCTTGTAGTCCAATTTCAGCAACTGCGCGATGTTGGAGCCAATGCTGCCACCCGTCGAAACGGAAGGGCCTTCCAATCCCACTGAACCGCCAAAACCTACCGTCAAGGCACTGGTGACAATGCTCGACCAAGTGCTGCTGCGGCTCACCTTGCCCTTGTTTTTCGAGATGGCGTAAAGGATGCCCGGAATGCCATGGCCCACCTCTTTTTTCAGGATGTACTTGCAAAACAGGATGGTCAGCAGGATACCAATGGCGGGACAAATGAAATAGAGGAAATGCGCATAGTTGAACTGCGCATTGATGACCAAGTCGCGGATGCCATGCGCCAATTTCTTGATGATGACTGCGGCGGCACCCGCACAAAAACCCGTCGGGATGCTGAGTATCAGCATGAAACGGCGGTCGGTCATGTGTGTCGCCCGCCATTCGTTGAATTGGTCAATCCATCCGTTGATTTTGTCTTTCAGCACGGTTTTAGTCGTTTTGCGGCGGCTAAAATAGGAAAAAGTAACGCGCGAAGGAAAAAGAAATGACTTTTTCCCTAATTTCGCACCGTCGAACAACAATTAAACATTTCAACAATCAACAATTCAACCCGATGAAAATCGTCAGTTACAACGTGAACGGCATCCGAGCGGCCATCAACAAAGGCCTGCTACAATGGATTCAGGAATACCAACCCGACGTGCTTTGCTTTCAGGAACTGAAGGCCACGCCCGACCAAATCCCCCTGATGGACTTTGAGATGATGGGCTATCACCATTATTGGCTGCCCGCCCAAAAGAAAGGCTACAGCGGCGTGGGTCTCATCACCAAACAAGAGCCTGATAACGTAGTCTACGGCATGAACGAGCCTTTGTATGACAACGAAGGTCGTTTCCTTCGTGCTGATTTCGGCGGCCTTTCGGTGGTGAGCGTCTATCATCCCTCGGGCACCACGGGCGACGAGCGCCAAGCCTTCAAGATGGTGTGGTTGGACTTTTTCCGCCAGTATGTCAATGAGTTAAGGAAAGAAAGGCCGCAGTTGGTGCTTTCGGGCGACTACAACATCTGCCACGAGGACATCGACATCAACAACCCGCGAAAACACGACACCTCGTCGGGATTCCTACCCGAGGAGCGGCAATGGATGACCGATTTCCTCAGCGACGGCTACATCGACAGTTTCCGCCACTTGGTGAAGGAGCCTAACCGATACAGTTGGTGGAGTTTCCGTGCCGGCGCAAGGGCCAAAAACCTCGGCTGGCGCATCGACTACCATGTTGTGACAGACAACCTCGCCGACCGCATCGCCCAAGTGGACATTCTGCCGCAAGTGATGCACTCCGACCACTGCCCCATCGTCCTCGATTTGAAATGATTTTCGCGAAAAGGTTGGCGTTTCAGAAAAAATCCGTACCTTTGCTGCGGATTTTTCATCCGATGGCCTCATAGTTCAAGGGATAGAACGGAAGTTTCCTAAACTTTAAATCTAGGTTCGAGTCCTAGTGGGGCTACAAGATTTTATGTTTTGTTTTTCATGCACACAATAAAACCTACAAATTTCCGTTATCATCCCATAATTTCATATTTTTACCGCCCAAATTATTTCATTATGAAGAAACTCAACCTTTTTGCTCTCATCATAGCATCAATCTTTTCGACGACCGCTTTCGCCCAAGATGGCGTTTCCATTGGCAACTGGCGCACACACCTTCCCTATCAGAAAGTGATTGGCGTTGAGCCTGTTGGCAACAAGATTTTCGCCGCCACGGAGTATGAGTTGTTCTACTACGACACGGAGGACAACTCCATCAATATCCTCAACAAAATCAATGGCTTGTCGGACATCGGCATCAGCACCATCGGCTACAACCAAAGCCAGCGCAAATTATTTGTAGCCTATACCAACGCCAATGTCGACCTCATCGACCGCGACGGCAACATCAAGAACATGAGCGACATCAAAAACAACAAGAACATCGTGGGCAACAAAAGCATCAACCATGTCTTCTTCGATGGCGACCTGGCTTATGTGGCTTGCGGTTTCGGCATCGTCGTTTTTGACCTAAAGAAAGAAGAAGTAAAGGACACCTATTACATTGGCAACCAAGGCGATGCGGTGAATGTTACCGATGTGGCCATCTTCAACGGTAAAATCTATGCATGCTCCGATGATGGCGTTTATTTTGCCTCGCAAGATGCACAAAACCTCGCCAACTACGCCGCGTGGCACTTCGATAACTCGCTGATTCATCCGCATTTGGCCTATACCGAGATGGAGGTCTTCAACGGCAAACTCTACCTTAACTTCGATGGTGGTTTCCAAGCCGACACGCTTTTCGTCAACGATGGCTCACGCTGGGATTATTTCAACAAAGAGGACATCGACCAGAAATGGGAACTGCGTGCCTACGACGACCAATTCCTCATCACCAACCGCTACAATGTGGCCGTCTACGACCGCAACATGAACCAGACCCACAACATTTATTCGCCCGGTGGAGGCATTGAGCCACTCTCGACCGCCATTGACAACAGCGGCAACTTTTGGATTGGCGACTCAAAACGAGGCCTCATCAGGACTTCGGACGGCTGGAACAATATGGATGTGCTTCCCAACGGCCCCGCCTCGAAAAACGCATTTGAACTGCAAGCCTTTGACGACCAAGTGTGGGTGGCCACGGGTGGACATGCCTCCAACTGGGGCAAACGCTACATGAAGGAAGGCGTGGCACGCTTCGACGGCCTTTGGACCATCCTCAATTCAAGCACCGTGACCGACCTTGGAACGATTTCCGACTTCGTTTGCACCGCCACCGACCCCTTAGACCCGTCCGTAACCTATGTTGGGACTTGGGGCGACGGCCTGCTGAAATTCAAGGACAACGACTTGGTTGAGATTTTCAACGCCGACAACAGCACCCTCACGCATTGGGTTAGCGATGCCAATCTCATCAATATCAGCGGATTGGCATTCGACAGCAGAGGCAACCTTTGGGTAGCCAACACAGGGGCCAGCCATCTCCTTTCAATGATGGAGCGCAACGGCACATGGCACGCCTTCAACCTTGGCGGCAGCCTCAGCGGTGCCGACATTGGGCCTCTCATCATCGACAAGAACGACTACAAATGGATCATCAAGCGCGGCGGCGAACTCATCGTTTTCAACGACAACGGCACTTTCGATGCCGCTTCCGACGACCAAGCAGTCACGCTCAACACTGCCGTTGGCAACGGTCACCTGACTGGCGCGGTCAATTGCTTGGCCGTCGACCATAACGGCGTTGTATGGGTCGGCACCGACAAAGGGCCTTGCCTATTCAACGACAGCCGCAAAATCTTCAATGGCTCCACCAATTTCGATGCTGTGCAGAAGGAAGTGCCACGCAACGACGGAACCTCGCAGTACGATTACCTTTTCGATGGCTCCAATGTGCTTTCCATGGCCGTCGATGGTGCCAACCAGATTTGGTTTGGCCTCGAATCGGGTGTCTATTTGATGTCGTTTGAGAGCAAGCCCAAGCAAATCCACAACTTCAACATCAGCAACAGTCCCTTGCTCGACAATGCCGTCACCACTATGGCCATCGACAAGAGCGGCGAGGTGTTTTTCGGCACGAGCAGTGGCATCATTTCCTATCGCGGCGAGTCGTCCACCCCCGACCCAAGCGTCAGTGAGGTGATGGTCTATCCCAATCCAGTCAGACGCGGATTCTCTGGGTTTGTGGGCATCAAAGGTTTGGCTGCCAATTCGTTGGTCAGGATTACCACAGTCGATGGTGCTTTCGTCACCCAATTGGTTTCGGAAGGCGGGCAAGCCATTTGGGACTGCACCAACATCAACGGCGAGAAGGTTGGGGCTGGTGTGTATTTCATCTTCGTCAGCACCAAGAATGGCTCTAACAAATTCGCCACCAAGATTCTCATTCAGAATTGATGGACGACAAGACAGAAGGCATCGTCCTGCAATCCGTGAGATATGGCGATACAAGCCTGATTGTGAAGGTATTCACTCGCAATTTCGGCTTGAAATCCTACATGGTGAAAGGTGTGTTCAACCGCACCTCCAAACTTCGTGCGGCCTTGTTCCAGAATCTCAACCTCATCCATTATGTGGAAGCGGGAAAACCCAACAAAAGCACTTTGGGCTACCTGAAGGATGTGCAACTTGCCACCGTTTACCAAAGCATCCCTTTCGTGATGAACAAAAGTGCCATTTTGATGTATGTCAGTGAGTTGCTTGTGAAAACCATCACGGAACAGGAACAAAACACGGCCTTGTTTGATTTCATTGTCCGGACCATGCAATGGCTTGATTTGGTGGAACGCGATTATGCCAATTTCCCCCTGTTTTTCACCTTGGAAATGACCCGACATTTGGGCTTTTACCCCAAAACCAACCATGAAGCCAACTTCTGTTTCGACATGATGGAAGGCTCGTTTGCCCACGATTACCCGCTCCATCCCTACTATTTCGATGCAGAAGCTGCCACCTTGCTCGCCCGATTCCTTAATTTGGGCATCGACGAGGCCTGCCGCCTGCCGCTCTGCGCAAGCCAACGCCGCGAACTGCTTGACGGCCTCATAGTCTTCATGCGGCTCCATGCCCCAGTGATGAAGGACTTCCATTCACACGAGGTGCTGAAGTCGGTGCTGGAATGAAAAAAGCCAACCCGAAGGCTGGCTCCAAAAAATACCAAAAAAGTAAAAAAACCTTATCTCAATTCCAATGAGGTCTGACCGATGAGTTTTCCGCCTTGTTCGTACACATCGATGAAATAAGTGCCGGGACGCATTTCCACACCCTCTGGCTTAACATAATAGGCACGCACACCCGTTTCCTTGCCCTCATAATTAACCCTCACTTTTTCAGTGAATTGCAGCGTTTCGCCATTCGACTGGAAAGCGTATTCGTCGCCCGAGCCCTTGCTGATGATGGCTCGAGTGGGGTCGGCAATGCGGATGTAGAACAACTTTGTACCCGGCTGAACCAAGTCGTTGGCAGCCAAGGTGAAGTCGATTTTGATGCGCTCGGCGCGGTTGGCCCTGTCAGTCGAGGCCTCCTTGCTCCCACCCTTGAAACGGACGGCCTGAGCCGTGTAGTTATAGAGTTTCAAGATGGCTGCTTGGTTCACCATATTGGTAAGTTCCTCCTTCTGGCGGGTCAAGTTGGTGTTTTGGCGACGCTCGGCTTGATATTCTTCGCGGATGCGCTCGTTTTCGGCCACCAATTCGCGGTTGACGGTATACAGCGAATCCATTTGGCGCACATATTTCTGGGAGATGGCTTGCAGCGAGGCCACTTTCTTCTTGATTCTGTAGTAATCCCACTGTGAATCAAGAAGTTTCTTGATTTCAACGGCATCGGCTTGGATGATGCTGTCTTTTTCGGCCAATTCAAGGCTCAGCTCGCCATAACTTTCTTTCAGTTGATTGTGAACCTTTATCAAACTATCAACTTCATACTGAAAATCAATGCGTTGCATTTCCTTTTCGGCTTCCAATGCCTTCAAGTCATTCTTGATGGAAGCGTTTTTCTTTCCCAGCATGATGACAAACACCAGTGCCAGCACCAAAGCCGCGAGAAGGACATAGAGCAACACCCTTCCTGTGCGGTTATTTCTTTCCTCTGAATCCATGACTTATTCTTTTTGGGTTATTCTTCAATTTTCTTCATTTCACTTTCGTAAACGGGCTCCACCTTGGCCCGTGAGATATGTACGGGGATATATTGGCCGACCACATCGATGAAGACAATCAAATGACGCTTGTTTTGGATGGTGTCGAGCCGTCCTGTGAGACCTTTCATCGGGCCGGTGATGATGCGCACGAGTTGGCCTTCCTTCAAATCCTCGTTGTTCAGCATCTTGAACTCTTCGCCGTGTTCATAATCCTCCACGAACTTCTTGATGGCAAGAATCTGGTTTTCAGGAACAATGACGGCCTTACGCTCGAAGGTGACAAACTTGACCACACCATACACATTCAGGATGGGGATATACTCCTTTTCGTTGGAAAACACGAACACATACGACCTGAACAAAGGCTCCTGCACCTTCATGCGCCGGTCGCTCCACTGCTTCATTTGGGTAATCAGCGGCAGATAAGCCTGCACGCCCATATCCTCAAGTTGCATAAGCACCTTTTTCTCGGCCCGCGACCTGACGTATACGGCATGCCAATATCTTTCAACTGAGTAGCCCATGTCCCGATGATTTAGTCATTCTTTTCATTCTTATGCCGACGGTGCTTTTTCTTGTTGCCATTTTCGCCTTCGCCGTAATAGTCGCTGCCATAGCCATAACCGTAGCCATAGCCGTAGCCATAACCATAGCCGTATTTCTTGCTGCCATAGCCATAGCCTTTCTCGATATGGAGTCCGTTGACGACAATGTAGAACTGCATATTACGGTCTTCAAGGTCTTTGACGATGCTTCCGAAAGCGTTCTTGTTGGTCACGCCCTGACGGACGATGAACAAGTTGGCATCAGTGTAGCGCATGAGCAACAAGGCATCCGTGACCAAGGCGATGGGCGGCGTGTCGATGACGATATAGTCGTAGCGTTTTTTCAGCTCCGCAAACAACTCGTCGCACTTCTCTGAGGCAATCAATTCGGCGGGATTGGGCGGGATGGGCCCGCTTGTAATGATGTCAAGTGTCGGAATCTTGCCCGAAGGCTGGATGATGTTGTCGAGGTCCTCTTGGTTGCTCAAGAAACTGCTCAAACCGACATTGTTGTTGATGCTGAACTCTTGGAACAGCTTGGGTTTGCGCAAGTCAAAGCCGAGCAATATAGTCTTTTTGCCATAAAGGGCATAAATGGAAGCGATATTAATGCTGTTGAAGGTTTTTCCGATGCTCTGCACATCGCCTGTAACCAGCACTGTGCAAGGCAGTTTGCTCTGCGTGATGAACTCGATGTTGGTACGAATGGAGCGGAACGATTCCGACACGGGCGACTTGGGGTTGTTGACTACCAAAAGCGGGTCTTTGTCGGCGGCTTGAGCCACCTGCCCGATGATGGGGAACTTGGTCAGTTTCTCCACATCCTTACGGTCGACGATGGACACATTGAAAAAGTCTTTCAGGAAAAGGAACAACGCTGGAATCAGTAGACCGATAATCAAGGCGATGAGGTAGTTCATCGAAGTGCGGGGCGAAATCATCCTCGTCTTGTCAAGACGAGCTTCGTCGAGAATCTCGTTGTCGGGCGTGTTTGATGCCTTAAGGATTTGTGCCTCGGCACGACGGCGCATCAGGTATTTGTAGGTTTCGTCGGTGAAACTGAAGTTGCGCTGATAGTTGATGAGTTGCTGCTGTTTGCTGGGCAGTTTGCGCGACTGCTCTTCCAATACCGAAATGCGGCGCTCAATTTCCCTAAGACTCATCTGGGCATTGCTGACGAGGTTGTTGACATTCTCCAGCAAAGCACGCTTGGTGGTGATAATCTGCTCGTTGAGTTTCACAATCTGTGGGTGCTGCTCGGTTTGCGTAAGCAATTGGGTAGCCTTCAATTGCGACAATGAGACAAGGTCGCGGGCCAATTGGTTGAGCAAGGGGTCGTTGATGCCCATCGTACTAGGTGCAGCAAGGTTTTCAGGGTCATTGATTTGCACTCTGATATACTCCTGCAACTGTTTGTAAATCTTTACATTGACCGTTATTTCGGCCCTTTCCTTCTCCAAGGCTTGGATGTTGGTGTACACCTGATTGGCCTGAAGATCAAGGTTCATAAGGTCGTTCTGCTGACGGAAGTCTTTCAGTTCGGTTTCGGCCTGTTTCAGAGAATCCTTGATGCCAAGCAATTCATTGTCAATGAAAAGGATGGTGTTTTCAGAAACCACATTCTTCTTTTCCAAGCCACGGCTGACATATTCGTTCATCAGCAAATTGACGAATTCCACAATCTTCAATCTGTTGCTGCCCTTCATGCTCACCGAAACTACCGAGGCCTGCTTGGTGAGGGGACTAACGCTGAAGGAGCTCGATTGCCTGACGAGCGACGAATAACTATTGAGCCAGAAGTACAACTTTCGGTTCACATCAAACTCTGGTCTAAACAGTTCCGTTTTGGTGATGCGGATGCGGTTGTAGCCGTTGTCAATCCAATCACCTTCCTGATATTCGCCACTAATATCGATTTGGGCGAAAGGATTGTTTTCTGTCATCTGGCAAAGGATATAATCGTACATGTTGAGGCCTTCGCCCACGGCGTGAAGCCTGATGTGGCCGTTTTCGAGGAAGGTGATTTCGTAGGTCAGTCCCACAGCCTGCGGCACACTATGCTCAAACTCGACGAGGAAGGGAGCACTTTTATACAACTCTCTGTTGGTGATACGACCTTTCTCCATATAGGTCACTTCGATACCCATCTTCTTGACGACACGCTCACTCAAGGTATACGAGGTCAGGATGGCGATTTCGTTATCCAAGTTTTGGGAGGTACCATACGACGAACTGGTCATGATGGATGTCGGGTCAAAACCGGAACGGTCGTCCTTGATGATGACCGTACCCGAGGTTTGATATATCTTGGTCGAATAGCGGTTGATAACGAAACCGATGGCCAAGGCCACTACTGCAAATATGACGAACAAATACCAATGATTCAAGAAGTTGAATATCATCTGCCTCACATCGATGACTGGTTCTTCTTTGACCACTTGTTTCCTTGATGCTCTTTCGTTTGCCATTGTTCCTGTTTTTTGAATTGTGATTAATCATTGAATCTCCTGAAAGCCACATACAAAGTAGCCGCAAGGGAAAGGATGGAGAACACCGTGGAATAGGGGAAGGTGGTGAAGCCCCATTGCTTGATTTTGAGCGGCTCAACATAAATGATGTCATTGGGTTTCAGATAATAATAAGGTGACGAAAGAATGTCGGCCTGACCCATGTCGACAGTAAGGATTTCGGAGCCATTGTCGGTTTGCCTAATAATCTTCACATCGCTTTTCTTTGCAAAATTGGTCATGTTGCCAGCCAACGCCATCGCTTCAAAGAGGTTGATTTGCGACTGGTAGACCTTATACATGCCCGGACGGGTCACTTCGCCCAACACCGTCAGGTTGAAATTCGACAACTTCAAGATGATGGTGGTTTGGTTGACGAACTTGTCGACTTCCGTCTGCAATCTTGCCTTGGCCTCGTCTACGGTCAGGTTTTTGAGTTCAATTTTTCCCGTCAGAGGCAGTTCGATGCAACCTTCTTCATCCAAAGTGTAGGATTGGAGATAAATGCTTGCATCCGTGCTGCTATTTGACCTACCAGAAAAGTCGCCTGCCAAGGAAGATGCGCTCCGCTCATCAATGGTGTTGATGAAGCGAATATAGAGATTGTCGCCGGGCTGCAACTTGTAATCGATGGTGCGTTCATTGATATAATTAATGGATTGGTTTTCGGCGATCATCTGGGCTTCTTTCAGATAGAGCATCTTCTCTTGGGGCACGCATGAGGCAAAGACCAAGGCCAGCAGCAAGGCGACCATCCCCGTTTTCATTATTCTATTCGTGTATTTCATAACTGTTTATTTATCATTGTTTAAGAGTGTCAATTCCTTGACGCCGACAAGTGGCGTTATCGGCATCCGTTGTTCGATCTTGAACTGGTATTTTCCCGCATCGGTGATTTGCAATTGCTTGTTGATAGGCAACTCAAAAGTGTAGCAGCCATCTTTCATTTCAGAGTTCCAGCGGCCTTCATCGTCTTTCAGGTTGAACTTGTAGGCCCGGGCGCGATAAGGGTTCCCCTCGCTGTCGAGCACGGCAAACACCATCGAGAAATAATCGTAAGAATACTCCTCGGTGAAACTAATCCTCAAACTCAAGTCATAGGTGACAGCCTCCTTGATTTCCATCTCATCACGCACATAATCAAAGCGTTCCCAACTTTCGTTGTAGAAACTCCTTTGCAGCAATGCCGCATCCTTTCCTTGTTGCTTGCATCCGCACAAGAAGAAAAGGCAAGCCCAAACCAACAAAACAGATTTCTTCATATTAAAGAGTGAAAAAACGCGCAAATATACGAAAAAAAGGTCAGTTGGCACTTTCTTCATCGATTTTTCGCCTAAAAGATAGGCTTGCAGAAAAAAAACTTGCCCGAATCATGCCCAATCAAGAAAAAACATTTACTTTTGTAACCCACGAAAAAGCCATGAAAACGAAAAGCAACAATCTGTCATCGAGGAAATTACTCATTATGGGCATCTTCATTGCCGTGGGGGTGGTTTTCATCATCAAATTGTTTTCGCTCCAAGTCATCGACAAACACTACAAACAGTTGGCCGACAACAATGCCTTGCGTTTCGTGACCCAATATCCCGCCCGAGGCAAGGTTTTCGACCGCAACGGCGAACTTTTAGTGTTCAACGAGGCGGTCTATGACCTTATGGTGATTCCCAAACAAACCATCATCAAGGACACGCTCGACCCCTATTATCCCTTCGACACGATTGGGTTCTGCATCCTGCTCGACATCGACAAAAACTCGTTCATCGAGCGGATGAAGAAGGCGAAAAACGAATCCTACATGAAGCCCTCGCCTTTCATGACCCAAATCTCGAAAGAAAACTACACCCACATCGCCGAGGTGCTTTACCGCTATCCGGGGTTCTATTTCCAGACCCGAACGGTGCGCCACTATCCGCAAGCCATTGCCGCACACACTTTGGGCGACATCGGCGAAATCAGTCAAAGCGAACTCGACAAGGACCAAGAAGGCTACTATAAGCAAGGCGACTACATCGGGAAGTCGGGCATCGAAAAGTTTTACGAAAAGGAACTGCGCGGCGTGAAAGGCCTGAAAGTGATGATGGTGGATGTCCACAACCGCGTGATGGGCAGCTTCATGGATGGCGAACTCGACAAGGAACCCATCGCCGGAAAGGACATCTACCTCGGCATGGATGCCGAACTGCAAGCCTACGGCGAGCGACTGATGGAGGGAAAAATTGGCTCCATCGTGGCCGTCGAACCCTCAACGGGACAAATCTTGGCCTTCGTCACCAGCCCTACTTATGACCCCAACCTCCTCGTGGGTCGCGAGCGAGGCAAACACTATCTGGAACTGCAAAAAGACCCGATGAAGCCCTTGATTAACAGGGCCATCAGCGGCACCTATCCGCCCGGTTCCACCTTCAAGACCGTGGTCGGGCTTATTGCCATGCAAAGCGGCACCATCACCCCTAAAACTGTGTTCCATTGCAGCGGTGTCGCTTCCCTCCCCATCAAATGCACCCACTCACACGGTTCCAGCCCCGACTTCGCCAACGCCATCATGAACTCGTGCAACCCTTATTTCTATGAGTCTTTCAAAGCCACCATCAACAACCCGAAATTCGGCAACATCAAGAACGGCTACCAATATTGGAAGAACATGACCTACAAAATGGGGCTCGGGCACAAGTTCAACACTGAGTTAGGTATCGGTCAAGGTGAAGTTTTGGTCACGCCATTGCAGTTGGCGAACATCGCGGCCATGATTGCCAATGAAGGCTATTACTATCCGCCCCACCTAATTAAATGTTTCGGCGACACCACGGCCATCCCCGAAGTGATGACCACTCGCATAGAACCGGGCATTGATAGAAAATACTTTAAAGTGATGAAGGCGGGATTGCGCACGGTGTTCAGCGGCCCTGCAGGCACGGCGCGACGCTTTGAGTTGAGCGACATCCCCCAATGCGGCAAAACCGGCACCGCCCAGAACCCACACGGCAACTACCACTCCAATTTTATCGCCTTCGCCCCTGCCAACAACCCGAAAATAGCGCTTGCCGTCATCATCGAGAACGGCGGCTATGGGGCCACTTGGGCAGCTCCCATTGCCAGCCTGATGATGGAAAAATACATTCGCGGCTACACCGTCCGCGAGGAATTGGAAAAACGCATGATGGAAGGCCGAATCTCATACAAAAACGAACGATGAACGAAAGAAACAGCATCATAGGAAAAATCGACTGGCTGACCCTGCTCATCTATCTTGCCTTGGTCTTGATAGGTTGGTTCAGCATCTTCTCCGCCCGCTACAACGAGGCGCATCCCAGCATCTTCGACATGTCGCAAGTGTATGGAAAACAACTGATTTGGATTGGTGCGTCCTTGTTGGTCGGTTTTGTCGTCCTCCTCATCGACGCGAAGTTCTTCAACGCCTTTTCGCTTTGGATTTATATCGCGGTTTTGGCCATGCTTTTCGTGGTTTTGGTCTACAGCAAGGCCACCAAAGGCGCCACTTCGTGGATTGACCTTGGCGGTGGCATCAAGCTCCAACCGTCGGAATTTGCCAAAATGGCCACGGCCTTGGCGGTGGCGGGCTACCTCGACCGCTTGGATGTAGACCTGCAAAAGCGCAAGGATCAGATTGTTACGGTTGCTTTCATCTTGGTTCCTATGGCTTTGGTGTTGCTGCAAAACGACACGGGTTCGGCCATCGTTTTCGTTTCCTTCATTTTTGCCCTTTACCGCGAAGGCTTCCCTGGCACGGGCTGGGCTATGGCAGCAGGCGTGGTGGCCGTCATCCTGTTCATTTTCACCTTGGTTTGGTCGCAAAAAGTCATGTACATCATCTTGGGTTGCCTGTTCGTTCTCTCCCTGACTTATTACCTGATTAACAGGAAAAAAGACCTCATTACAATGGTTGCGGTTTTTGCCTTTTCCTTCGCTTTCGTATTCTCAGTCGACTATGCCTTCAACCATGTACTCCAAACACACCAACGCAACCGTATTCTTGTCATGTTAGGCAAACTCAACGACACCAAAGATGTGGGCTACAATGTTCACCAGTCGAAGATTGCCATCGGCTCGGGCGGCTTTTCGGGAAAGGGCTTTTTGCAAGGCACCCAAACCAAATACGACTTCGTCCCCGAACAACACACCGACTTCATTTTCTGCACGATAGGCGAAGAAGGTGGCTTCATCGGAACTTCTATTGTCGTGTTGCTTTATGTGGCTCTATTAATGCGCATCATCATCCTTGCGGAACGGCAACGCTCCACTTTCAGCCGCGTGTACGGTTATGCCATTGCGGGCATCATTTTCATGCACTTTGCCATTAATATCGGCATGACCATCGGGCTTGTGCCAGTCATCGGCATCCCCCTGCCCTTCCTCAGTTACGGCGGCTCAAGCATGATGGCTTTCACCATGATGTTAGCCATCTTCATGAAACAGGATGCCAATCGGTTGAATGTGCTGTGATTCCAAATTAATTTCGTAGTTTTGCACACCAATTTCAAGTTATGGCCATACCACGGGAAACGGTTGAACAAATCCTGCAAGCTGCTCGCATTGAGGAGGTTGTAGGCGAGTTTGTTACACTGAAGAAGCGCGGTTCTAATATGTGGGGCAATTGTCCGTTCCACAATGAGAAAACGCCGTCGTTCAGCGTCAATCCCGCACGCAACATCTTCAAGTGCTTCGGCTGCGGCAAGGCCGGCGATTCGGCCAAGTTCCTCATGGAACACGAGCATTTCTCCTATCCTGAAGCCTTGCGTTACTTGGCCAAAAAATACAACATCAAAATCGAGGAAAAGGAGCAGACCGCCGAGGAAATCATGCAGCAGAGCATCCGCGAGAAGATGTTCAATATCAATGAGTTTGCCGACAAGTATTTCGTCGATACACTGTGGAATACGGACGAAGGCAAGACCATCGGACTGCAATATTTCCGCGAGCGCGGCTATTTCGACCCTATCATCCAAAAATTCCACCTCGGCTACAGTCCTGCCGAATGGGATGCCTTCACGAAACACGCCAAGCAAAACGGCTACAGCGAAGAACTGTTGGAGCAAATCGGTCTGTCCATCAAGGGACAGAAAGGCCTTTACGACCGCTATCACGGTCGCGTGATGTTCCCCATCCACAGCCTCACTGGGCGCGTCATCGGCTTCGGCGGGCGCATCCTCGTGAACGACAAGAAAAGCCCGAAATACCAGAACTCGCCCGAGTCGGAGATTTATGACAAAAAACAGACGCTCTACGGCATCTATTTTGCCAAAAACGCCATCGCCAAGCAGGACGAGTGCATCCTCGTGGAAGGCTATTTCGACGTGTTGCGGATGCACCAAATTGGCATTGAGAATGTGGTGGCCAGCAGCGGCACTTCGCTCACGATGGAGCAAATCCGCCTCGTGAAACGCTACACGAAAAACATCACCATGCTCTACGACGGCGACGCGGCGGGCATCCATGCGGCCTTGCGCGGCACTGACATGATTCTCTCCGAAGGCATGAACGTGCGCGTTGTTGTTCTTCCTCCCGAGCACGACCCCGACACTTTTGGCAAGGAGTTTTCGGTGGAATACGTCAGCAACTACCTGAAAGACAACGCCAAGGATTTCGTCCGATTCAAGACGGAACTTTTGCTGAAAGACGCGCAAAACGACCCCATCAAGCGTGGGCAGGTGATTCGAGACATTGTGGAAACCATTTCGGTGATTCCCGACAGCATCTTCCGCATCACCTACGTCAAGGAGTGCAGCCGCCTCTTGGATATGCCCGAACAGACCCTCACCAATGAGTTGAACAAGATTCTGCGCGTGAAGTTCAAGAAGTCGTTGGGCGTGGAAGACAATGTGGTTAACGAAACCGAAACCGCGACGGTGACCACACCCAAACAAGACGAAACCATTGAGGACCAACTGCCTGCGGGCTATTATCAGGAGCGCGAATTGGTGAAACTGCTGCTCATGTACGGCCAAACGACAATTAATGACGAGCGCATTGACGAGGACGGACAAAAAGTTTATGAGCAAGTCACTGTAGCCCAGTTTATTATCGACGACCTGAAAAATGACGGTTTCTCTTTCACTAATGCCGTCAACCGCAAGATTTTTGACATTTTCGACCACGCCATTGACGAGGGCCGCATCCCTGATGACCAATTTTTCACCTCCAACGAGGACGAAACCATCGCTCAACTCGCTGTCGACCTGCTTTCGTCGCCTTACAAACTCGACCAGTGGGAAAAGTACGGCATTTTCGTCAAACAGGAGGAAAATGTGCTGAGAGCCACGGTGTTATCCTCGATTTACCGCTACAAGGACCTCATCATCGAGGAACGCCGCAAGGTCGTTGAGGAAGAACTGAAAACCACCGAGGACATGGACGACCAACTCATTTTGCTCAAACGCAAAAAAGACCTCGACGACATCCGCAAACAAATTAATAAGGAGTTGGGGATAGTGATTGCGAGGTGAGTTTCCCATCCACTTCATCCATTTTCAGCCCCAAATTATCCATTTTGGACAAAGTTTCCCTCGCGGTAATTCTTGAATTGGCGGGCTGTAAAAATAATATTATTTGTTATCTACCCGATTCGGAACAAGTCGTCCATGACAAAAGATATTGTCGATGTTTTGTGCAATTGTTTTCGCCGCAAAAATACTGTTTTTCTGTAAAATAGAAACAAAAAGTTTACTTAAAACTCAGCGAAAACGAGAATTTTTTCTCTGATTTCGCTGAGTTTTAAACAGACTACGCACTGCAAAACACTAAAAAACGGCCGAAAAATGATTCTGAACATTTCCTATACCGCATTTTTCGACTTCTTCCAATACGATACCGTCGAATTCCTTCCTTTTTCCCATCCACCTCATCCATTTTCAATCCCATATTATCCATTTTGGATACAGTATATGTATCCGATTTGGATAATTAATGTATTGATAATCAAATAATTAATTTGTTTATATGGATTTTTTTTGTATTTTTGCAGCGATATCAAATGTCAAACAAATAATTAAATGTTCTATGAAAAAGATTCTGTATGCAGTAATGCTCCTGCTTGGTTTGAGCATAATGTTTAGTGGTTGTGGCGGCAGCAACCAATGGCAAGAAGAAGCCGTTACTTACATGCAAGCTCGTGTTTTTGAAGACGGAGATTGGTATCCTGCGGATTCCGATATGGATGAAGTTGAGGAGATTCTTGTAGATTTAGGAGCTCCTGAATTCAAGAGTGGCCAACACGCAGTTGAAGTAATTGTTGATCTTTATGGTTCAAAACAAAGCTACATTGTATGGATGCAGGACAAAGAGGTTATGTATTATGAGATGACTGGAAAGGTTAACGCTGGAAGAATTTCACGGGTCATTTATCCAGACTTAATTGAAAAGGGGTGGAGATAAGGTAGCATATAACAAGTTAAAATGGTTTTGGGAGAAGGAGAACATCCTTCTCCCGTTTTTTTCCATCCACCTCATCCATTATCAACCCCATATTATCCATTTTGGATACAGTTTCTGTATCCGATTTGGATAATTAAAATGTTGATATTCAGATAATTAATTTGATTAAATTGAAATATTTTGTATTTTTGCAGGCAGAAAACAAGCTCATTATTAATCAAAATAGGCAAGAAATGGGAAAAATCGACTTGAATAAATTTAGATTTAAAAGGAATCAAGACAAGGAGTGTACTGCTTGCAATAACATTATCTCTTATTTCAAAGACAAAACAAATGAGAAGAAAACGCCAACAAAGCTAAAGGAATTAATTTTGCTACAAATCTGTGAAGCTTATGATTTGATATTTTCGACCGAAGAGACAGAAGAACATATCATGTTAGACCGTACTCAAAAGTATCTGAAAATTAAAATCGATGAATTGAATTGCATGGATTTAAATGATGTAAAAGGAAACACTTTTGATGATTGTATTCTGTATCTAGAAAAGATTGCAAAAGGCACTAACGAAGAAATAATAAAAAATCGGTTGGATTTCTTTATTAACGAATTAAAGAGTCGGTATAACGGATAAAAACTGATAGACTCTAACAATGTAGGCAATTAAAAACTATGAGAAAAAATGAAATTATATGGCACTTATTGACGTTGTTAAATGCGAAATGAACGACACTGAATTGTGTAAAAAATTCCCGTCTGATGACTTGAGGTTGGGAACACAATTGGTCGTTTATCCTTCGCAAGTGGCTATCTTTGTGAAAGGTGGCCAAATCTTTGATATGTTTGAAGCGGGTACTTTTACCCTCAAAACCAGCAACATTCCTTTATTAAATAAGGTGATTAATCTGCCTTTTGGTGGAGATTCTCCTTTCAAGGCGGATGTTTGGTTTATCAATTTAACCTCAAAGCTTGATGTGCAATGGGGAACAATGACTCCGATTCAATTGGAAGACCCCAAATACAACATTATTGTTCCTGTAAGAGCGTTTGGCCAATATGGAATGAAAGTGATCAATCCAGAAGTTTTTCTAAAAGTTTTAATAGGAAATATGACCTCCTTCTCTTCGGACAAGGTAAATCAATATTTTAAAGGTAAGATGCTTTCGTTCTTGAGTTCCATCATTGCTAAAAAAATAGCAAAAGACAGCATCTCCATTCTAGATATCAATACACATTTGGTGGAGATGTCGGAATTCAGCGGACAGGAAATGAATGCACAATTTGAAAAATACGGTCTCCAACTGATCGATTTTTCAATCATTTCAATAAACGTGCCGCAGGATGATCCAAGCATGATCAAATTAAAAGAGGCAAAAGATTTGGCCGCAAGGTTGAAGATTACAGGAAAAGATGTTTACCAGATGGAGAGAAGTTTCAACGTTTTAGAAACCGCTGCTGGCAACGAAGGCGCAGGGGGGCAAATGGTTGGAATGGGAGCGGGCTTTGGAGTAGGCATGGGCGTAGGTTCAACCATGGGCAACCTTGCTTCACAATACATGAATACAAATCCTTCAACTCCTCCTCCTATGCCACAAGAGGCCACCTATTTCATTTACTTGAACGGCCAACAACTCAGTGGGCAGACCATACAAAACATGCAAATCTATGTTCAAAATGGCATGATGAACGGGGAAACACTTGTTTGGAAACAAGGAATGCCCCAATGGGCAAAAGCATCGCAATTGCCCGAACTTGCAATGCTGTTCAACGCAAATACGCCACCACCTTTGCCACCAATGTAAAATAATAATATTATGAAAAAAGGACTTTTGATTTTTGGAATTATCTTGTTAATATCCAATATTTTGATCGGATTGATAGTCTCTTCCTACGAGACTTTTAATGTATGTCTGACCAGTGTAGTCATCATCGCTACAACATTTCTTTTGGAATGGCTTTCATCTTCCAATCTGAAAGACGCATTCAAGATTTCCTTAACTGTGTTGTTTTCGTTCCTTGGATTAGTGGAATTCGTCCTAGGATTGATTGCGCCAAATCAGTTTGAGGACAACTGGTATCTCGTTGTTATCATTGTTTTGATAATTATCGAATCTTTGTTCTTAATATCCAGTAAATTAACTTCTAAATACTAAACTAATGAGTAAAAAGAACAACTTTAAAAAAGGCGATAGTGTTTTGTATTCTAAAAAAAGATATACTATCGTTAATTATAGCAAGAACATAGAGATAGACGATGGAACAGGTAATATCACTTCTTTAAATAGCGAAGAAGATCTTATAAAAATGATGACAGATAGCGAAATCAAATTTGCAAGGGAGTCCATTGAAGAAATACTTATTCTTGCAGATAAAACTAAAACCATGAAAAAAGATGATACAAAAGGGGGCGGTAATTATGGTACATCCTTAACCATATTAATCGCATGTGCTTTTGATGCAATGGGCAGAATCGGATTAGATAAAAACAACAAAGAATCTGACAAGAACAAAGATCGTTTCCAATTCATTCAAGAAGAATATGTCAATAAAGGGAATTATGGTTTTACTAATGATGAGTTTGTTGATATATTTTACACAATTTATCGTTGTGGTTTAGTACATTCTGGAACAATTGATCCAAACAATGTTATTTCCAGTGACAACAATGTGACAAATGTCATTACTCATGATGCAAAAGGTGTAACAAAGATTTATTTGGATGCTTTAATTAAAATGGCAACAAGTATTTTCAAAAAAATATGTACAGATTATAACATAAGTAACAATGGTTCCATTTTTTCGAACCCAAGCGAAACTGGTGATACACAAACGATAATAACACAGACACATTAAAACAAACAAAAACACAAATAATATGAGAACAATAGAATGCCCTAATTGTGGCGCACCTGCCACAAACCTGCAAAACTGCAATTTCTGCGGAAGTTTATTAGTACGTTTTGCTGATAAAGGAATAGACCTTTCAACAACGAGTTATCTTAATAATGATGCTGTTTTGCCAGGGCTTATCAACCAACTCGAAAAAAACCTAAGTTTACAAGAGTCAGGAAAAACCGCAGCAACGGATTTGTATATTAATGACCCACAAATGGAGTTGGGTAAAAGCCAGTTTTGTTTTGTGACATCGGCCAATGGACTAGTGTTTCAAGATGACCAACCAGCGTTTCCTGATGCCGACGAGGTGTCCTTAGCAACTGATTTTGTTTTTAATATATACCAAGATAAGACACTTTCTCCTATCGAAATAGAGAGACACAACAGATTTAAATCCCTTGCTTCTTTTCCATTGTTTACACCTCATGCTACTTCTGGTAGTGATATTAACGGGGATGATCTTATTTCATACGAATATGCGATTAATTTTGGCAAAGATATTGAGGGAACTGCTAGATTGATATCGGAAATTTCCAATAAAGTTTTTGACTTTGACCTTGGCCAACCATTAGATTGTTATACCAATGAATATGAAGAAGTGCAAAGACACCGAGAATCGATAGGCATATATACTTTGGGACAAGATGGTATCAATTGGAAAAAATGGGTGTGGATCGGGATAGCAATAGTAGGAGGTCTAATTTATTTATTTTCATAACCAAAAGCATGGCATACATTAATTGCAAAAAATGCGGCTGTCAGATGTCTGACAAGTCTGAGGCGTGTCCTATGTGCGGGACGCCTGTTAATGCAGACGTTGAAGAAATCAACAAAACATCTGTAGAAAAGCAGCACAAACCAGAAAACCCCATTGCAAATGAGCAGCCGATGAAGACGAAAGAAGAGGCTGAGCCTACGGAAAACTTTCCTCCTACGCCACCGTCTCCTTCTCCTTCTCAGCCAAAACCAGAACAACCAAAGAAAAAAAACAAAACTGGATTGATTATTGGCATTGTGGCTGGGGTTATCGTAATAGTAGCTGTCATCGCGGTTTTTGTGATGAAAAGCAATAAAGAACAAGCTTTATCAGAACAACAGGCTGAATATGAACTGCAAATGCTAGAACAGCAAGCCCAACATGAAGCCGAACAGGAAAAGCAAAGACAACAGCAAGAAGCTCAACAAAACAAGCTCAAAGGCTACGAATGGCTTGAAGGTGTATGGGCTGGATGCGACGAATATGGGAATTTTTGCCGTATGATTGTTACAGATTCATACTATCAAGTTGTCAACAGCAACATGGATGATGCATTTGACCAAGTTGAAAAAATGGAAAAAATAGATTATGAACTCAAAAACAGGCCTGACTATATTACTGGAGAAGGAAATGGAGTGTCTTTTGGGTTTGATGAATACATCCGAGTTGATGTTGAGCATCATTCTATCTATATCATACAAGGTGAATATAATGGCATCGTATTACAAAAAATCGAGGAAGACGATTTTGAGGCTGCGGTTTTTGAGGCTAACCATGGTTGTCCTCCGCGAGTCTATTCCAACGCCTACGACGGCTACGTCAACATCCGCCAAACTCCCCAAAGCAAGGCTCCCATTGTGGGTGTGCTCCACAATGGTCCAGAAGGGGCCGTTCTGTTGGGCACAGAAGGCGAATGGAAAAAGATTGACTGTAATGGCATCGTAGGCTATGTTTATGAAAAGTATGTTCAAGACACGCCAACTGAAGTGTATGAATATTGGGGAATGTTAAGGAAAGACGCAAGTAATTACCGATTCACAGAAAGCGATTTGAGTCCGCTCACAGCAAAGGAATTAACCTATTTGCGTAATAGCGTGTATGCAAAACATGGCTATGTGTTCAACTCCCAGGAATTGAATAACTATTTCAAACGGATTAGTTGGTATCACCCGGATGCCAGCGTCACCGAAGCAGCCTTAAATAGTGTGGAAAGAGCGAATGTGGAGTTTATAAAAAATTATCAAGAACGAAACGGAAAGACTTACAAACCTCAGTGAGAATGTTTTATTTATTGTTTCTATTCCTTGTACCTCAATGCATCATCGCTCAAACCAACGACACGCTGAGGTATAAGGCTTTTTTGTTTGTTTCACGGCCCGTTCCCGAAGCAGTGAAAACCCGTATGCAAGGCAAGTCAATGCCCCAAACGGCCACAGTCAGCTACGATGAACTGCGCTATCTCACTGTTTTTCATTATGATTACGAGGGCACTATCAGAAAAGGTGAACTTGTTTGCAACAAAGCCATTGCAAAAGATTTACTATTCATTTTCAGAGCACTGTTTTCAAGGGCTTACTCCATTAATAGCATCCGCTTGGTGGATGACTTCAATGCCGATGACGAGGCTTCGATGCAGGCCAACAACACCTCATGCTTCAATTGCCGCACTGTGGCCCACTCCAAAACACTTTCGAAACATGCTTTCGGCATGGCTGTCGACATCAATCCTTTGCAGAATCCTTACATCAAAGGCACCCACATTCAGCCGAAAACGGCAACGGATTTTGTGGACAGGACCAAAGATTTTCCACACAAAATTGATGAAAATGACTTTTGCAAAGAAGTGTTTGAATCGTATGGCTTCCAATGGGGCGGTCACTGGCTTAGCATAAAGGACTATCAACACTTTGAGAAAAGGAAATAGCATCCATTTCCCGCTAGAAACCAACGAAATCCCGAAAAAAAAGATAGATTTCGCTGGTTTTTGCCATGCAAACCGAACTTTTTATCGGCTACCAACATGAAACCTATATCCATTTTGGATATTTTCCGTATTTTTGAAGCCGAAATTCTAAAGGTCGAAAAGAACGGAAAAGAAATAAACGGTTAAAATATCATCAAACTATAGCAGAGCTTTTTGCTCTTATTCCCTCGCTGTAAATCTGGGAAATTTGTCATACAGGGATAAGCAAGCAAAGGTTCATGCTTTTTGCGTGAATCTTGTTGTTTATGGTATGACGGGCATTCCAGAGCCTACAGCGACATAATGCAATGAATTCACGCATTTTCATTGCCCGCAGAAAAAGAGCCAAAGCACCAAGTAAAAGCAGGCGATGGAAAACAACGGTAACATCCACATCGGGCATCTCATCCGTGAGCAACTCAAAGCCGACCAGCGCAGCGCAAGCTGGCTGGCGCGTGAGATTGGCTGCTCGCGCAACCATCTTTACAAGGTGTTCCGCAAGTCTTCGTTGGATGGCGAACTGCTGCTCAGCATTTCCTTGGCCATGAATTTCAATTTCTTCCAATACTATACGGCGGAGTTTATCGAAGGGATGAAAGCGCGGATGGGGTGATAAATAAAATCGTTATCTGTTGCGGGGTGTATGGGAGAACAACTAAAAATGCAGATAATTATACTTTTTCTCTGTTTTTTTTCAAGAAAAAGTATGTTTATTTGCAATTTTTGTATTTTTGTGCCTGCTAAAAATATGAATAATGGAACAGCGAAAGATAATCGGGCGTGAAAAGGAGATGGCAGAGTTGCAAAGATGCTTGGAATCCGACCGTTCGGAATTGGTCATCGTTTATGGCAGAAGGCGCGTGGGCAAGACTTTTCTTGTGGATGAGTTCTTTGGCGAGAAGTTTGATTTCACCTATGTCGGCGGACACAATCTCTCAGGACGCAAACAACTGCGCAATTTCACCAAGGCTTTGGCCAAAGCCAAAAACGAGCGCGTCAGGAGCGATGAGGTCAACGACTGGTTTGATGCCTTTGACATGCTTGAGGAACATCTTGCCGGTTTGCCTTCTGACAGGAAAAAGGTTGTGTTCATCGATGAGATGCCGTGGATTGACACGCCAAAGTCAAGTTTCGTACAGGCTTTTGAGAATTTCTGGAACGGCTGGGCTGCTCGCCGTCGCGATATATTGTTCATTGCCAGCGGTTCGGCCACGTCGTGGATGGTTGACAAACTTGTTGAGAACCAAGGTGGGCTTCATGCCCGAATCACGAGCCATGTTTACCTGAAGCCTTTCACGCTATATGAAACAGAGCAGTATCTCAAAAGCAGGAATTGCCCGTGGGACAGATTCCAGACATTGCTGTGCTACATGTTTTTTGGAGGCATTCCTTTCTATTTAAGTCTAATCGACCCCAAACAGAGCCTCGCTCAGAATGTGGACTGGCTTTGCTTTGCCCGCAATGGTGAGCTTCGTCTTGAGTTTGACGAATTGTATAACGCGCTGTTCGTCCATGCCGACAACTATATTGCCATTGCAAGACTTTTGTCCGAACACCGCAACGGCATGACTTTTAGCGATTTGGCTAAAAAGTCTGGAATAGACGGCAATCGGTTGACAAAGATTCTTGACAATTTGGAACGTTGCGATTTTGTGATGCGTTTCCGTTACTATGGGAAGAAAAGCCAAGACCGCATCTATAGACTTACGGATTTCTACACCTTGTTCTTTTACAAATATATAGAGCCGAATAAGGACTCGTATGATGAGCAATGGTGGAGCCACCACCTAGATTCACGAAGCGTGGAAGTATGGCAAGGGCTGACTTTTGAACTTTTGTGCCTCATGCATACGCGTCAGATTCGGGAAGCATTAGGCATAGCTGGTGTGGCAACAGAGGTGTCGGCATGGTTTGACAAGGCTGAAAAGAAAGAGAGTGAACATGGCTCACAGATAGACTTGATTATCGAGAGGGCCGACAGAATCATACATCTTTGTGAAATGAAATTCAGCAAGGAGCCTTTCCGCATCAATTCCGACTATGAATTGAAACTGAGAGACCGTATGGGGCTGTTCCGCGAGAAAACCAGAAGTACCAAAACCTTGGTAAACACTTTTGTAACCACTTTCGGCGTTGCCGACGGCAAACATTCAAGCATTGTTAATAGCGAAGTGACGATGGATCAATTGTTTGTGCCTTGACGTTTTGGATTTACTTATAAAAGGTTAGGAAAAACCGCAACCTTGTTTACAAGATTTTCCGCAAGCCTTCGTTGGATGGCGAACTGCTGCTCCGCATTTCCTTGGCCATGAATTTCAACTTCTTTCGGTATTACACGACAGTATTCCACGAAGGGATGAAGGACTGGTTGGGTGAGGAATGGAGTTGCTAAAATTGGATTTCGCTGGTTTTTGGTATAAATTGCTGCAAATTTCGGGGTCAGCGGATATTTCTGCTAACAAAATTTCGGGGTCAGCGGATAAATTGATGAAATTAATTTGCGGGTCAGCGGATTATTCATTATTTT
>CACXQO010000029.1 GCA_902769815.1 uncultured Bacteroidia bacterium
GTCGCCAAACTCGGGCATGAACGACTTTACCCGCTTGATATGTACCTCGGCATTCTCATAGCTTGGGCAATGTCGCAGATAAATCGAAAACTGGAACATCGTGAAGCCGTCCGCCATGATGCGCTTGCGGAAATCGGCGTAGGCCTTACGCTCTTTCTTCGTCTCCGTCGGCAAATCGAAAAGCACAAGCACCCACATAATCCTGTATTCACTGAATCGGTCCATCATATTTCCATCATTGGATAAACCACTTTCCGCAATTCCCCGCCAAAGCATTTCGCTAACGAGGCTGTGGTTTGAGAGGATGCCACCATCAACGGACTGCGGCGACCGTCGATGACAACTTCTTTTACAGGCAAGCCCAACAACTTGCGTTTCAAATCCGTTGTCAGCTCGCTACAATCCACGCCACTGCGCAAAATATCAATCACCAACTCGTCAACGTAGGGGCGATACGGTTCCATCACGTCATCCGCCAAACAAAAGGCATTGTAACGGTTGTGATGATGGATGCCGAAGGTGGGCAACAAACCACTGGCCACCAAAGAGCGGGCTATCACTGCCCTAACGATGGCGTAACCATAGTTCAATAGGTTGTTGGGAGCCTCACCCTCGCGGTCGCGCACGAAACGTTCCATTTCGGGAAAGACCGACTTCCAATAATAGGCCGCCGCCCGACCTTCGAGGTTCTCGCTGTCGCCACTCTTCACATCGTTGGCCCAAGCTATCATGCAACCCACCTCTGCCCCACTCAACCGTTTCAGCACCGAGGCCTGATTGCGGATTTTGGCTTGGACGGTCTGTTGCCAAAGCTGTTTCTTCAATGGCAGCGAAGCCTCAATCTGCCAACGGAATCGCTCGCTTTGCACCGTGTGGCCTTCCAATGGCAACAGCAAACCAGCGGGCATGTGCTTTTCGTCGCAAGTGACCACGGCGCAATTGTTTTGCAGCAAGGCATCCATCGCCCCGTTGGTGATGGTGATTTGCCGATCTTCAAGCACCACCACACCGATGTCCTCGATGGGCACGGTTTTGGTCACTTCTTCTTGTGTTTGCGCATCATTTAGCCTGATAACGAGTTGCGCGTTTTTCAGCGAAAGGTAGGCCGGATTGCCGAAGAATAGGGTTCGTTTGATCATGGTTGTTTATTCTAATTCCAAGTTGGTTTGCGTTGGGAGATAATTGTTGGGATTGGACACGCTTCTGCCAAGTTCCTTCTCCGTTTCCTTTCGTGCCACCCCGGCCACATTGCCGCCTCTTTTCGCGATTTGTCGGCTTTGCTCGAAAGTTTCTGGGTCTTCTTTTTGGGAGATTTCGGTAGTGACACGCTCTCCAAGCATGGTGAAAATCAGTTCGAGGTCGTCCATGTGGTCGCGCAGGTTCTGGTTCTTCTTGGTCAAGCCTTTAAACTCCTTGTATTCCGAAGGTGTCATGCCAAAGGTGGCCTTTGAGATTTCTGCCGTTAGAATGGCGTAATCCTGTTCGGCTGTGATACCGCGCCGTTTCCATTCATCGGTCAGGTTTTGGCGGATGGCCATGCCACGCAACCGCTTGTCAATCCAATCTTTTGGATAACCCTTCTTCTCGTAGAGTTCCTTCATACGCTCTTGAGCCAGTTCTGGGTTTTCGATTTCGAGCATACGTTCATAACCCACTGTTGCCAGCCACTGCTTGAAAGGTTCAGCCTTTGGCGAGGGGATGGACTGGATGATGCGGAACAGGCCTTTGATGTTGGCGCAGTCTGTAGCACGCATCTTTCCGTCAGGACTTATCAATTTCAACTGTACCCAAAATGGGTACGTTTCATATTCCTTTAAGTCGCGGTCTTTCATTTTTCTCCAATACTGACGCGGATTAGGAGAGTCAGTCAATGCCTCCACCACATCCACAACGGAGAAATACCATTGCTCCTCTTCTTCGTTCCATGCGGAACGGATTCTCTTGTCTTGGAAAAGTTTTATGTTGCTCATAGTTTCTTTCCGTTTAGTTCGATGATATTACCTAATCTGTCCACTTTGATAGGAACACAGTTATCTCTAATAGAGCGTCCCTCAAAACTTGCGGTTTTATCAGAGAAAGAACCTATTAATTTCCCTTTTTTATCCATTCTATAATCCACCTCCTTTTCTGCGATAGCATTTGCAAAACTATATGGTCGAAAATACACTACCCCAGCATCATTAAAATCATTTACCACAAATACTCTCGAATAATTAATTACACCACTAATTTGATTGTTTTCTAACTCATCTTCTGTTGGCATATATACCAAATCCAAAGGAGACAAAGTAAATCTATAAAAATAAGATATATCATCCGGATGTTTTTCCGGGAACAGATTCTCATTATTTCCATAAGAATCAATTGTCATTCTTAATGAAGGTACATAAATTTTAGTATCTCCTACAGCTGATTTGTAGATTCCACAATAATTATTACTGCCAGACTCTGAAATTACATACTGATTGTTTTTTGCAACAACTGGTTTCTTGGGATCGGGCTCGGAAACCGGGAACATTTTTCCTAATGCTTGAACCATTTGAACCTTATAAATAGGCTTATGTCTTACACCATTATTAAGTTCCTCAATGTTTTCATTTAAAGCCTTTATTCCATCAGCAGAAAAAGCAATTTGAGGATTTTGCATTATTTCTTTGTCTTCAATACTTCTCCCATGAACGAACACATCTATTAAACTATCAGAATCCTTACCATCTTTTATGTATTTGGCGACAATGCTTTTTTGTTCCTCATTCACGATGTCGTCATAAAACTCAACGGCTTCAGCAACAGACATTTTTACAGAATCGTATTTTGCCAAATGCCTTTTTAGTATATTTTGTATCGTTATGTCTGCTACGGTTTCAATCTCTCTTGTTATCGTACTTTTGCCCGACTTCACTTTCTTTTTATCCTTTCCGTCTTCTTTTTCCTTTATGTTGGCAAAATAATCCAAAGTATGAGACCATTGCGTTGTGGCACATTTTTCACGCACATAAACAACCGCATCTTTCTTTTTTAACTCCGCAATAGTTTCATCCTTTGATTTACCTTCCTCTGTGTACTTCTTAATCAACATTTTAATGCGGTTTTCCACAATCTTTTCTGGCTTATCAAAAGCATCTTCGATTGGTTTCGGCATAATATCTCTCACGCCATAAAAAGTTGCCTTATGCAATGACTGCCGAACTGAATAATTCTTCTTCAGATTAATGTCTTTTTCTTTCATCCCGTCTTTGCAGTCAGGATGTTGTATCCAGTTGGTTCGTTGCCTTAAAATCCGATTCTTTTGTTTGAATGTGACAAGCGTATTTTGTAAAGCCTCCAACACCTCACATTTTAATATGTCGTGAGGCTCGGAATCCTTGAAAGCATACTTATATGTAATAATAGTATCTCCTTGTTTGTACTGCATTGGGGGCAAGAAAAACTGTTCTTTTGAATTGTCACTGTTCTTTTTGTTTCCCATGTATTTTGCTTTTAAATCCCAACGCTCCTTCTTTCTTTCGGAATTAATGTCCAATGAACTAATGTTGTTGATATAATTGACCTGATTGTTTGTTGTCAAAGCAACAATGAGCGCATCTAAAGCATGGTGTCTGTGGTCTATCCTCTTTTTGTTTACCTCGTTATCAGGTATTGTTGGAACAAATACAGGATGACCATCTATCAATCGTTCTTCTCCAAAATCATTTGTGTTCAACAATTCATTCATCCGAATAAATCTTGGCTTTATAAGTTCATTCCACGTTTCATCCAATTGCCAGTCTTGCTTTAGTATAGATGTCACCCTTCCTGAAACGACAAGCACATTTTTCGATTTGAATTCTTTTTCATTTTCCTCTCTTACAAGATTGCTCAATAAACTCATCGCCAATTTGGCGATGTATCGGCTATTGTTTAATTGATTGTTGCCGAATTTATTAGGAATGTCCTTGCTTAATAGTATTTCTTGTTTTTCTTTGTCAGTAATGTATGTTTGAACATGCTCTACATATTTGTCAGGTTTTAGTAACGCTATTTCATGTCCTTGATAAATACATTTCCCTTCTTTGTGGTTTAAGATAAACTCATAACCTGTCATTGCGCCCTTCGCCTTGTTCACAATGGTTTCACAAATTACTTTGTTTTTGTATGAATTTAAAGTAACTCTTTCTTGCGGAAACACATGCTCGATTTCATATTTTGTTCTGTCAAATAAATTCGACAAGCTAATAGGTTTGCCCGTATAGGGAGATAGATACCTTTGTTCAAGCCATAAGCGATAGCGTTCAATGTCTTTTTTTGAAATTTTCGGAACCTCTTTTTTCAACAAATCCTTAATCTCTTTCTTTGTAAATCTTGCTTCAGAAGTTTCAATTTCGTAGTTGTAAGTTTTGTCGTCTTTATCATATTTTATGGCATCAACAACTCCTGCTTCCAATATTTTCATTTTTTCTTGTTGGAAAGGCGATTTTTCTTTGATATCAGCCGTCTTATAAACTGATTTCAACTCTTTAAGCATGGCTATTGCACGCTCATTTGCCAGTCTGTTTTCTTTATTCCTTTTATTTTCTTCATCTTTTTCTTTGTTGTTTTTCTTTAATGAAGTGCCTATTTCAATATTGATTTGGTCAAAGAGCTTTTT
This sequence comes from uncultured Bacteroidia bacterium, assembly GCA_902769815.1. Taxonomy (GTDB): domain Bacteria; phylum Bacteroidota; class Bacteroidia; order Bacteroidales; family F082; genus Limimorpha. The sequence goes on from CACXQO010000029.1 coordinate 4,628, forward strand.
ATATGTTTTTATATCTTCACCTGCCTCGTTTATGATACAATCCTCAACATCACCAAAAGTTGTCCAAATATCATGGACAACAAGTAGCATTTCTCGCACGACTTTTTCAACCACTGGATTATTCAACGAATTCTGTTTGAAATCATTTCGTAGGTAATTCAAAATGTCATTTGGTTGAGACCACCTTTTCACTTCGCCGACCTCAGAATATCTGCCATAAACAATGTAACAAGCACTTGAAACCCATAATCCTTGTAAGTCTGCGATTTTTCCTTGAATGTTTTCTTTTTCTAGGACCTCCGGCTTAATTGGTTTATTGGTCTTTATCCTTTCTACTTCTTCTTGATTCCAATATTTACCCAACCGAAGGAATGGCAATAGTTTTTTGATGGCTTTTTCGGAATATGTGCCGTACTCATTTTTATAAGTCGAAATTGAACTTAACATTTCGACAACCTTATCCTTGAATGAAAGGTCAATATTGGCATTCATCAGTAATTTCTCAACAAGACGAGGAAGCCCTGAAATTCTTTCGTTATGCTTCTTTACGGAATAGAAAAAGTGCCAAAGCAGGTATTCATTTGTACAACCATCAACTAAAGCATCAGAATTTTGCTTTTTTCCATCAGGTTCATGAGTTTTTGCTCTTGCATCAAGGAATTGTTCGCAATCAAAATCTTTAATCCTTTTCAGTCGTAACACAAAATCATAACGTGTTTCATTACATGGCTCTTTATGGTCTTCTTCAAAATTCCACTTGTATTCTTTGTACTCGCCTTTTTTGTGAAACAACTTCTTCAACAATGTTTCTTGCGTGATTTCCTTTTTGTTGTTCAAATATCCAAAAAGCTCTTGTTTAACAGCCATCGTCAAGACACTGTCTGTGACATCTTGATTGACAAGTTTTTCTCCTCGTTCATTATCTGTTTCTAACTTTATTATTCTCAACCGTTTAATAAACTGCCACAATCTAAACTCTTGGTACAAAGGATTGGATTTTGCTATACACTTTATTTTAGCAGATTTCTTTTCCCCAGTATCTTTATCCCAATAAATATGCTCTTCGTACGGGCAGTCTTTAATCAGTGCCTTTTTAGTTTTCAAATCTCTTTGATAGAAGATAATGTCATCGCTTAATAAAGTTGAAAAATCTTGTTTTTCCAAGGTGTTACGATGAGTTTCGTTGTTGGGATATAACAAGCACAATGCTTCCTGATATTTTTGGACATCTTTTAATTCGTCATGAAATGCTTTTTGAGTGTCAAGAATTTTCTTCAATTCCTTCTCATAAAAATCTCTTTCAATTGTCGTAACCAATCCTGCTTTAATCTTTTGCTTGGGGTTCCTAAGTAATGCATCATAAATATAGGAGGCGACTCCGCATGTATTATGCTTCAGATTAAAGTTTTCAATAGATGTTTCTGTTTTGAGCTTTTCCAATTGCCAATCATCTTCGCTCGGCATTTTAATAGAACGCTTTTTAAAACCTCCTTTTTGGTCAAAACATGTGCTAATTATGAAATCTCTATTATCTCCTTTTATTTTGGGGGCATATTGACTTAAATACTCATAATCCCATCCCGAAGAAAGTTTTATTTCAAATGCAGTTTTCTCCTTTTTCTTTTCGTGAGTGTTGATAACATCTATGATTTCCAAGTTTTTTATCTCACTAATAATAACATCAACGCTTTTTATCACTTCATCATTATTCTTATCAAACCTTGAGATTTTTTCGATTTGTTTAAATTCATCTTTTTGTGTGATTTGAAACGAAGCATCTTCTTCATATTCAAAAACAACATTTTCATATTCATCTGCCAATACAATATGGTATTTGTTCAATCCAGTTGCTGATTTTGCATTAAGCAATTCAACAGAAACAACCTTAGCGTTGGTGATTTCTGACAAATCTTCTGTTTGTTGTTCCTTTTCATCCAATCCCATGACTTTTTCATAACCTCTTTTCTGTAAAAAGCTCATGGTTACCCAAGCAAGTTCTTCCTTGGACAGTTCTTTTGTCAATCCTTTCTTTCTCAAATAATATAATGTCCAATCATAAGGGATTCTTGTTTGAATATGTTTCTTCCCTCGTGTTTTTTCATAGAATAATTCAGGATGTGCAGTCCTAAACTCTGCCTCCATTTCTTTGTATGCCTGTTCAAAGTAAAACTTTGATTGCCCTTTTCCGTCAGAGTAATAAGCTAACTTAGGTTCTTTCCCTTTTTTAAACTTACCAGAACGTTTCCCTTTTTCGTTTACAAATTCAATATCCAATTTGTAATGCTCAGGTAGCATTCCCAATAAATTTAGAACACAATGAAGCCTGTCTCTCCTGAGCAGAAACCTCGAAATGTTTTTTCTTGTTGACTTGACTACCGTTCTTGCCGCAGCAGAACTTTGGAGTTTTCCACCACTTTCAAATTTGCTAATTTCCCCTGCATCCATTGGTAGAATACGTGATCCTAATGCAATTATTCTAACTATCTTCTGTTCGTGGTCAATTTCAACCAACGCCCAGCCGATGCTATTTGTGCCTAAATCCAATCCTAATATTCTCTTTTTCATAATTTTAGAATTTTTGTAATGATTCCTCAATCGTTATTGGGCTTCAAAATTACGAAATTTTCCAAATAAAAGCCATTCCATATCGAAAAATTCCCTACTTTTGCAGCACAAGATATGCAGCAATTCACAATAAGGATTATTCCGTTGTGAAAACATCAAGTTCGGGGCGATTTCTGTCGCCTCGTCTTTTTTTGCCCAAATCTTGTCGCTGTTCATACTGGTTTGGTTTTTCCGCGACAAAATTACGCTATCGTTGTTTCAAAACGTGATACATATTGGAAAGAAGTCATCGAACCCAAATCGTTGCGCAAAACGATACACGACGAATTGATGAAGACAATAGATTTGTACAAATAGCAATCTAAGACGCATCGTGGCAAAAGTAGAATTCTTTTGAATGAAATAGCCACACTTTTCCTACTTTTTTGTAATTTTGCCGCTTGAATTTTTAGGAAAATTTCTACTAAAATGCAGAATATCAGAAATATAGCAATTATCGCCCACGTTGACCACGGCAAGACCACTCTCGTGGACCGTATCCTTTACCAGTCCCAACTCTTCAAGGAGTCGGATGAGGCTCCGGGGCAACTCATTTTGGACAACAACGACCTTGAGCGCGAGCGCGGCATCACCATCCTCTCGAAGAATGTGTCGGTGCGCTACAAGGACGTGAAAATCAACATTATCGACACCCCTGGACACGCTGATTTTGGCGGCGAGGTGGAGCGCGTTCTGAACATGGCCGATGGCGTTTTGCTGTTGGTTGATGCCTTCGAAGGCCCCATGCCGCAGACCCGTTTCGTGCTGCAAAAGGCCATCGAACTCGGCTTGAAACCCATCGTCGTCATTAATAAGGTGGACAAGCCCAACTGCCGTCCCGACGAGGTGCAAGAGGCCGTCTTCGACCTGATGTTCAACCTCGGCGCGACCGAAGACCAATTGAATTTCCCCACCGTTTATGGCTCATCGAAGCAAGGCTGGATGTCGGACGACTGGAACCACGTCACCGACAACGTTTCCTACCTTTTGGACGTTATCATCGACACGATACCGCCCGCGAAGTTCGAGGAAGGCACGCCGCAAATGCTGATTACTTCGTTGGATTACAGCTCGTATGTGGGCCGTATCGCCGTGGGTCGTCTGAAACGCGGCACTTTGCAGGCCGGACAAAACGTCTCGTTGGTGAAACGCGACGGTTCCGTCACCCGCTCCACCATCAAGGAGCTTTACACCTTTGAAGGCTTGGGCAAGGAACGCACCAAGAAACCCGTCGAGGCGGGCGACATCATCGCGCTGATGGGCATCGACGACTTCGAGATTGGCGACACCGTTGCCGACTACGAGAACCCCGAGGCCCTGCCGCCCATCCATGTTGACGAGCCTACGATGAGCATGTTGTTCACCATCAACAACTCGCCTTTCTTCGGCAAGGAAGGCAAATATGTGACTTCGCGCCACCTGCGCGAGCGTTTATACAAGGAGACCGAAAAGAACCTCGCCCTGAAGGTGGAAGACACCGATTCTCCTGATTCACTGATGGTTTACGGTCGCGGCATCCTGCATTTGAGCATCCTTGTTGAGACCATGCGACGTGAGGGTTACGAGTTCCAACTTGGTCAGCCCAAGGTCATCGTGAAATACATCGACGACGTGAAATGCGAACCTATCGAAGCCTTGACCGTCCTTGTGCCTGAAGACTTCTCGGGGCGCGTTATCGAGCAAGTCAGCGCCCGCAAGGGCGAAATGACCCAAATGGAACCCAAGGGCGACCGCATGTGCCTCGATTTCGACATCCCTTCACGCGGACTTATCGGCCTGAGAAACACGCTTTTGACCGTCACCGAAGGCGAAGCTATCGTGTCGCACCGTTTCAAGGACTACGAGCCTTGGAAGGGCGAGATGCCTTCGCGCAACGTGGGTGCCTTGATTTCGATGGAAACCGGACAGGCCATCCCCTACGCCATTTGGAAGCTGCAAGACCGTGGCATTTTCTTCGTCAACCCGAATGAGGATGTGTATGCCGGCGAGGTCATTGGCGAGAACACCCGCAGCAACGACATCGTCATCAACGTGTGCAAAACCAAGCACTTGACCAATGTGCGCGCCTCGGGCAGCGACGAGGCCATCCGCCTCATCCCGCCCGTGCGGTTCTCGTTGGAGGAATACATGGAATACATCCGCGACGACGAATATTTGGAAGTCACACCCAAGAGCCTGCGCTTGCGCAAAATCATCCTCGACGAGATTGAGCGCAAACGCGCCTCGCGCCGTGGAGAGGAATAATGCCGAAAAATATTTTCCAAAAGTCGGGCTGTATGTCCGACTTTTTTCGTATTATTGCAAAATTATAGACGAGCAGAAAACAAGCCCAACGCTTGTTGGATTTTTGTGATTTATTAAATTGATTATTAGATAATTACAGACATGTCAAAACTTAAGAGAACCCTTATAATTTTATTCGTCACGGCAGGATTGGCCTCGTGTGACGTGCTCACTCAAGTTGCACAAATGGCCAACTTTGCCAATTGCACCTTCGATTTCAACAGCGTCAACCATATTGAGATGCTCGGCATCAACCTGAGCAAGGGCATGTCGAGAGAGAACCTCAACATTTCGCAAGGATTGGCTCTCGTCAACGCAATCAGCAACAGAAGCCTGCCCGTCACTTTCAATGTCAACCTTGATGTAAGCAACCCCAACTCCATCGCCGCTTCGATGGCCAAGATGGATTACATATTGACCCTCAACGGAAAGCAAGTTGTCAGCACCACCATGAACAACAGCGTGAACGTTCCCGCCAAATCGAACAGCATGGTCACGATTCCCGTCACTACAGACCTGTTCCAACTGTTCAGCGGCGAATCGGCGGATGCCATCGTGAATTTGGCCTTCAAATTAGCCGGCGCGAGCAGCAATCCCGTTAATGTGGGACTTCAGGTGAAGCCTTACATTACCGTTGGAAACCAGCAACTTGCCTATCCCAATTACATCACGTTAAACAAAACCTTACAATAAAATCCGAAATGATAGAATTTGCCGAGAAACACTACAGCATCGACCCCGGGAAGGGCAAAAAAATGCCCGGATGTCCCTACTCGACCTTCGAGGATGGGCATGATGTCCAAGATTTTATCATACCTCCCAAAGGTTATGTTTTTGCCGGCTTCAAGTTCGACCCTAACGCCAGCAACCAAATTTACGACGGAAAACTCACCGCAGAATACACTAAAGTGCCTTTCACCCAAAGGATTATGTCCAATCTTTGGAAGTTAGTCCTCGTGATTGCCATCGTCCTTGTCGTTGCACTCGTTGTCGTTTTGGCCGTAAGCGTGTTCAAGAATCCTAAACCAAGTCGCACCGAAAAAGAGCCGGAAACCAAAGTGCAGCCCACCAAAACTGCCAAAAACAAAGACAATTCCAACACCGCCAATTTCGACGAAACGCCTGCCGCTGTCACCAACAATCCTTCGGAACCGAAAGCACCGGAAGTAGCGCCTGTCGTGAAAGAAACGCCAACGACTCCAGCAGTCGTGGAAGAAACGCCAGTGACCCCAGTTGTGGAAACACCCAAGCCTGCTGCCGACGACCCGAACACCTTGTTCAAACAAGAGTTTTGGACACTAATCCACACTCGCAACGCCAGCATGGACACCTACACCGACCTCTATAACAAATACAAGTCCAAGGTCAGCGGCGAGGAATTCGACTATCTCCGCTTCGTCATTTTGAAGGATTATGTTTCGTTCAAGGCTTGGTACGACAAAATGAAGACCGTTCCCGAGAGCCAGTTGAAGACCATTGAAAACATTGATGGATTGAGGAGCAACCTCAAAGCATCCAAGTAATATGGAAGGCCAACAACATCCCAACACCAACTCAATCGATCCTGAACAGGGTAAAGAGGAGAAAACTGTTGCGCAGTTCGAGAAGACGAGTTCCACTGCCAAACCCAAGCATAACTTCTGGCGTTATTTGGCTGCCGTGGCCGTCCTTGTCGTATTCGGGCTGATATTGACCACCCTATTCTCCCAAACCAAATCATACATGGCTCAAATGACCCAGATAAGGCAGACGGTATTATTAGACGAAGTAGGAGTTACTGATTTTGCCATTGTTGCAATGGATACAATTGAAATGGATGATTCGATTGATTCAGTTGGTGCCATTGATGACACTTTAAAGGAATCTTTTGCCCAAAATGACACCACTATTATTGTTAAGGATGAGATTGTTGAGGAAAAGGCCGCTGAAACCGCTCCCTTCCAAGCAAAAGCCGAAGAGAGAATCAGCGAAACGACTGAGCCTCAACTTGATTCCACTGAATTATATACTGCCCAATTCAAAGAGGAGTTTTGGGCATTGATTCATCGTCAGGACAAAAGGATGACGGAATACGGCAAGTTATACAGGAAATACTATGGGAAAGTCGATGGAAACGAATACCATTACCTTTGGATTACCATTTTGGGTAGCACAACTCGGTTTAAGGCATGGAGCGAGATTCTCAACCAAGTCCCATCCAACGAAATCAAGTCCATCCATACCATCAACGCATTGAAACAGATATTAGAGGATTACGAATAAACAATTGGAAAAGCCATGAAAACTATGGAGAACAAACAATACAGGGTTGACGCAGGAGAAGGCGAACTTCTTCCCAATTGCCCCTATTCCTGCTTTGAAGACGGCCACGACGTCAAAGAATTCATCACCCCGCCGTTAGGTTTTAATCTGGCTGGATTCAAATTGAAGCCTGAGCCTGAGTCAAGCGGTTACGACGGTTGTTTGGTCGCCCAATACGAGCCAAAGTCCATAAGCCCGAAGTTGAAAACCAACTTGATTGTTGCCGCCTGTGCCCTTCTTTTGGTTGCCGCTGGCATCATGCTTTTTAGCCTTTTCAGGAACAACCATCAAACGCCCGCCGCGCCCCAATCCGAGCCTGTCGTGATTGACGCCACCTCGTCCTACTTCTCGATCAAGGAAGACACTGCCGCCATCGACGAAACGGAAACCGTTGAGGCTGTCGCAGAAGTGGTTGAACCCGAAGCAGAAAAGGCCGTTGCCGAATCTGCTCCAACAGAAACCGTTCAAGATAAGCAACTTGCAGAAGTTGTGGAAGTTATAGAAACACCTGTTGTTCAAGAAACTCCCCAACCAGTTCAAGTGGTTCAAGAAACTAAGCCAGCTCAAGAAGTTAAACCGGTTCAAGAAGTTAAGAAAGAACCAGTTGCCCAAACCACGGTGGACGCGAAAGAGCAATTCAGGAAAGAGTTTTGGGTGTTGATCCATCGTCAGGAGAAGAACATGCGCACCTATTATGATTTGTACAATCAATACAAAAACAAGAATCTGAGGAGCAAGGAGTTTTTCTACCTCTACCTGACCATCTTGGAAAACACTTCTGGTTTCAATGCTTGGAAAGCGAAATTGGTGCAAGTCCCGTCGGAGGAAATCAAATCCATCCAAAACGTCAACGCATTGGAACAAAAACTTAATGAATACGAGTAAAATTCAATCATAAATAATTAAAACACAGCAAAATGATTAGAAACAACTTTATCAAACGCCACAACGGGCCCACCGCATCCGACGCTGAAAAGATGCTCAAGGTCATCGGCGTGAAATCGCAAGAACAACTTGTCGACGAAATCATCGCTCCCGAAATCCGTCTGCCGAAAGACCTCAACATC
>CACXQO010000030.1 GCA_902769815.1 uncultured Bacteroidia bacterium
CTTATATCTCTTATTTTGTTCGTATTTCATGCAAATTTACTACTTTTGCGCTTGCAACCCTGACTTGCAGACAACCACGCTGCAAATCTAAGGTTTGCATTTGAAATCCTATTGTAGAACGGTGATAATTAACAAAATAAAGAGGTTGGCATGGGTCGTGGTACTCAGTCTCATTAGTGTTGCGGTGCAAGCACAAAACAGCACACATCAGAGCATCAACGATGTTCTGAAGCAAACTGTTGGCAAGGAGATGAAACTGTCGTATCATATACCAGAGGAGGAGGCGGTGCCGGCAATCTTTGTTTCGGGGAATGTGGCGTATAAACTGAAAACAGTCGTTCACCAAGTGAACGAATCGAAGCAGGATATTTTTGCCGAGAATCTCGACAATATCTTTCCTGGTGCCGTTGTTTACGCCGACCAAGACTTGGCTAACGGCAACCCCACCCTGGTTGGTCTCGACTATGGTGCGGTGACTATTAGGGTGGATTTCAACACGGGAAAAGGCAAGTCTACGTCCGTCAGCGGCGTGAAGAACAGTGCCGACGCCATCCAATCGGCCCTCTACAGCATATTACAGTCGTCGGATTATAGGCCTCCAGTGGGATTGAACTATAAGAAGACGTTTGTGTCAAGCGTAACTGAAATGGCGATGAACCTTGGCGTGAGTGTGAGTTTCTTGGAAATGAAAGCCAACGTGCAGACCTCTGTCACCAATAACCAGTCGTCGATTACAGAAGTTGAGGACTATTCGCAGCAGTATTATACGGCTTCCATCACTTGGGAGGTGGACAAATCGAAGTATTTCGGAGCTAATGTAACCGGACAGGATGTGCTGGAAAAGATGAATCAGGCTCCCTTGGCCATTATCACCTCCGTGACATACGGTCGCCGTGCCTACTGCTTCGAGGATTACGCGTCGTCAGCGTTCACCTCTCTCGATAACGATACGTTGAGCATATTCGGACAGACGGCCATTTCGGCTCAGAGTATTGCGGAAAATTCCAAAGTAAACAAAAAATGGATGTGGGTCAGTGGGAGTGATCCGATTTCATCCGCCATGATGCTCAACGGCAGCGATATTGATACTGCCATGTCGAAATCGCTCAGTATCGATGCTGTAACCAACGCTGGGACCCCACTTTACTATACGGTACGTTACTTGGATTCGGGCAAGACGGCCAAGGTGACGACCACGGGTAAGTACACGACGGTGGAGTATATGCCTATGCCGCACATGGTGACTTGTACTTTCCGCAACAATGCAAAGCATTTCTTGGGTGCAAAACTCAAAATGCGGATTGACTATAATGTGGTGGAGTTTGAACAGGCGGATGAAAACAGTGAATTTGTCGAGGTTGAAGTGCTTAAAGATAGTTGTGCCATGGACGGATACCTTCGCTGCATTGAGCATGAGATCAGTTTTAAAGGCTCGAAGACCTTTCCGCTGAACCTTGATAAGGGGCAATACCTTTCCGGTCCTATACGGATGCAGGTACAGTGCAGGAAATTCTTCTGGGGCAAATGGCGCGATGATGTGGTTGGGTATATATATCCGGATAACGGTGAGATTGGCATTGATATCAGCGGCCATGTCGGTCTTAGTGGCAAGACTACTTATGTTGACGAAAAGTCGAAGACCCAGTTGTTGACGTACTAACAATGGCTTTTGATCTTCTGATATTCCAGCTCATCAATAAAACCCTCCGAGGTCTTAATCCAATCCTTTCGCCTGCCGCAAACCTCAAATCCTTGACTGAGAAACAGTTTCTGGCTTTCCGTATTGGTCTCGTCCACGGAGCAATACACTTGATGAAGTAGCAAATCGTTGAAAAGATAGGTGATGCACAACTCCAATGCGGCTTTGGCATAACCGTGTTGGCGAAAAGTTTTATCGATAAGGATGCCTAACCCGGCGCGGCTGTTGATGGGGTCGTAGTCGAAGATGTCGATGCAACCGATAGTTTGTCCGTTTTCGGTCAGGTCAATCATCAGGCGGAGTTGCTTTTGGGAGGGCAAGTCGTTGTCGCTCAACAGGAATTGCTCGATTTGGAAGCGTGAATAGGGGGCATGGGTACCGCTCACCCGCCAAATATCGCGGTCGTTTTCCCAGCGGAAAATCAAGTCGGCATCCTCTGGCTCGGCGCGACGAAGCGCAATCGTGTCATTTTTGATGAACATTTTTCGTTTAATTCGTTGAAAAACCCTCTTTTGCGAGCAGGTTGGCACATAATTTGATAAACCTCACTCGCTGAAATTTTCGACAAAAATACGCTTTTCGGCGCAATAAAGGCGGAAAAAAAGCATTAATGAGACGATAAACAATTAAAACCCAATAGAGATGAGAAAAGTGAGTATGACTTTGATGCTTGCCGGACTGTTGTTGGCGGCATCGTGCGCGAATCAACCCGAAAACGCTAATGTTAGCGAAAACCAAACTGAACAGCAAGGGCCTGCCACCGAAATTGAGCAGGTTCAGCAATCCAAAGTGCAGCGCGTGGCCTTTGTGCCCACCGAAAGCACTCCTGACTTCGTCGATGCCGCCGAGCGCAGCGTTGACGCAGTGGTTCATATTATGACGAAAGTGGTTAGGCAAAGCACCACTTACAACGACTTTTTTGGTGCTTTGCTCGGGCAATTGTATGGTTATCCGGGACAGACTCGCAACAACACTATGGTGGCCTACGGCTCAGGCGTGGTGCTGACCCCTGACGGCTACATCGTCACCAATAACCACGTCGTGGAAGGTGCTGACGAAGTGGAAGTCACCTTTAATAATAAGGTGAAGAAAACCGCTACCATCATCGGGACCGACCCGACCACCGACTTGGCCTTGATTAAGGTGGAAGCCTCTGATTTGGAGTATCTTACCTTCGGCGATTCCGACAATGTCCGCATCGGCGAATGGGTGTTGGCCGTGGGTAATCCCTTCAACTTGACTTCGACGGTCACGGCAGGCATCGTGAGTGCCAAGGCCCGCAACCTCAGCATTTTAGGTGAAGGAACATCTGTTGAATCTTTCATCCAGACTGATGCTGCCGTCAATCCGGGCAATAGTGGAGGTGCTTTGGTGAACACAAAGGGCGAATTGGTCGGCATTAATGCTGCAATTGCCTCGCATACAGGTTCTTACGAGGGATATTCCTTCGCCATTCCGTCCAACATTGTCCGAAAGGTGGTCGACGACCTTTTGCTTTATGGCGAAACCCAGCGCGGCTATTTGGGCATCCGCTACGCCGAACTCACCGCAGAGTTGGCCGAAAAGGAAGGCTTGGAAGACATTGACGGTGTGTATGTTGCGGAAGTGATTGAGGACGGTGCTGCCAAAATTGCAGGCATGAAAAACGGCGATGTGATTACGGCCATCAACGGCAAGAAAGTGAACACGGGCACCCAACTGATGGAGAGCGTCCGCCAGTTCCGCCCGGGCGACAAAATCGACGTGGAAGTGAACCGCGACGGCCATCACCATCATTACACACTGACCTTGCTTAACGAGGCTGGCAATGTGGATGTGGTGAAGAAGGGCGAGAGTTTCTTCAACTCCGACCTCGGCCTGATGCTGCAACCTGTCAACCAAAACGACATGAGCCGCCTTAACATCAAGAGCGGATTGAAAATCGTTGAAATCCGCCAAGGCCGCTTCATGGGCTCGGGCATCACGGAAGGCTTTGTCATCACGAAGGTGAACGGCAACGCCGTGAACAGTAAGACCGACTTGGAGAACGCCCTGAAAAACAACCGCTCGCGCCGCACGAGCATGGAAGGCGTTTATCCTAACGGCATGGTGGTGAACTTCTACTTCAATTAATTGAAGAAAAAGTTCAAATTTTCCTGAAATCCAGAGATTTCGGTACGGTTTTTGATAATATTTTACTTTTGGAATTGGGAGGGACGAGCCTCGCGCCGTTTCTCCCAAGCCGAAAGATTATGCGAAAATCAAAACAGAGGAGAAAGGCATGATGAGAGAAAATGAAACAAAACAAAGTTAAAACAATAAAGATTTGAAGAAATGAGACAACTGAAGATTTCAAAACAGATTACCGACCGCAATACGGGGACGTTAGACAAATACCTCTCCGACATTGCGAAGGAGTCGCTGCTGACCACCGAAGAGGAGGTCGAACTGGCGCAGCGCATCAAGGCCGGCGACCGCGCCGCTTTGGATAGACTTGTGAAGGCCAACTTGCGCTTTGTCGTTTCGGTGGCCAAACAGTATCAGAACCAAGGACTTAGCCTGCAAGACCTTATCAATGAGGGCAACCTCGGCTTGGTGAAGGCCGCACAGCGTTTCGACGAGACCAGAGGCTTCAAGTTCATCTCTTACGCCGTGTGGTGGATTCGCCAGAGCATCTTGCAAGCCGTGGCTGAGCAGGCTCGCATCATCCGCTTGCCCATGAACCAAGTGGGCGCGTTGGCGAAGGTGAAGAAGGCCGTTTCGATGTTGGAGCAGAAGTTGGAACGTCGCCCCACCGTCAAGGAAATCGCCGATGCGGTGGATTTGCCCGAGGACAAAGTTGACCAACTGATGAGCCTCAACTCGCGTGCCGTTTCGACCGATGCCCCCATCGACGACCAAGACGACACCAACTTCTTGGACATTTATGTGACTGAGGATGAGGTGCAAACCGATTCGGCAGTAGAGAAGGAGTCGACCAGCAGGGCCATCCGTAGGTCGCTTGACATGCTCAACGAGAAGGAGCGCACCATCATCTGCATGTATTTCGGATTAGGCTCGACGCGAGAGTATTCGTTGGAAGAGATTGCCATGAAACTCAACATTTCGCGCGAGCGCACCCGACAAATCCGCGACCGTGCCCTGAAACGCCTGAAGACGGAGCCGAATTCTCCGCTCTATCAGATGTACATGAACCAGTGAAAAAATGAGAGGTTTCTGAAAAAGGAATCTCTCTTTTGTTTATTTTTGCGCAAAATTCATCTAAACGAAACGACATGAAATACGAATTAATTCAATTGCCTTATGAGGCAAACGCATTGGAACCCGTCATTAGCAAGGAGACTTTGGGATTCCATCATGGAAAACATTTGCAAGCCTATGTCAACAACCTTAATGGCTTGATTGAAGGCACAAAGTATGAGGAAATGCCTTTGGAAGAAATTGTGAAGACTGCCGACGGTGGCGTATTCAACAATGCCGGACAAATCCTGAACCACAACCTCTATTTCACACAATTCCGCGCCCCGAAAGCCGACAACATGCCTACGGGCGTGATTGCCCAATGGATTGATCAACAATTTGGTTCATTCGAGGCTTTCAAGGAGGAGTTCACGAAGAAAGGTGCCACGCTGTTCGGTTCTGGATGGGTGTGGCTCTCTGTCGATAAGGAAGGGAAACTCGTCATCACCCAGGAAACTAACGCGGGCAATCCCATGCAAAAAGGTTTGAGGCCTCTGTTGACTTTCGATGTTTGGGAACACGCCTATTACATTGACTATCAGAACCGCCGTCCTGACCATTTGAACGCCCTTTGGCAAATCATCAATTGGGATGTGGTAAACGAAAGGCTGTAAGAGCGGTGCATTTAAAAGAAATCGCGGTGAGGAATGACCTTGCCGCGATTTCTTGTTTTAAGCCTTATTCCGGCCTTCTGAACCGCTCTCCCGTCTGTTCAATCACGGCTTTCTTCCACGAATCGGGATAGCCGGGCTGCTTGGGTCGGGCGGGATAACCGTAACCATTGCGCTTGAATTGTCCGTTTTCCTCTTGCTTTATGTTGCTATCCAAATACTTCACTAACAGGTAGTTGTCCAATTCTTTCCAAGTGGCCACGGTGTTGTGTCCGGCTTGGTTGGAGAAGTCGGTTAGGTAGGCGATGGCTTTTTGCGGGTCTTGTTCGTAAAGGCTCAAAGCCTGATTGTCGGCATAGTTCACTTGCTCTTGATAGCCGCTCTCCAATTCGTTCTGCACGGCCTGAATGTCGCCGATGACCCTATTATAAAATAGGTATTTGAAGTGCGCCAAACGATTGAAGACCCAGAATGCGGCGTTGTCGCTGTAGGTCAGCATATCGCCGTTGCCCACGCGGTATTCAATCGGTACTTCGGTGATGGAACAATAGAAGGGTGTGTAAACCGTTGAATTTGTGTCGTCCACGCCAAACCAAATGATGCCGCCGATGGGATTGGGCAGCCAATTTCTGCTCTGCGCAATGAAGGAGAAACCCGTTTGCACCACTTCAATGCTTCTTTCATTGAGGTAAGGCTTGCCCTCATATTCCCAATAAAGCGGGTTGAAACGGAAGGGCGAGCCGAAGGGACCACCGCCTACATCCTTGGTTTTGTCCAATTCCGTGCCTTGGAAATGGTCGCGCTGGAAAGCCATCATATCACTGAGGCTGACTTTCTGCTTCGGCTTGACATACAGCGGCATACGGTGCGTCAAGTCCTTGCCTGTGACATAGTCCCAATACGCATCCATTCCATCACAAACTTTGTTGAACATCGTCCAAACGCGGAGGTCGCACACACGGGCGGCACTGAAATCGACGGGGGCGTAGGCCGCCGAAAAGTCGAAGTCCTTGTCCTTGCCGCTGAAATATCCCTTGCGACGGGCGAAGTCGATGATGTCGTGCTTGTAAATGACCTCAACTTGCTCGTTGTAAAGTTTTTTCCAGTCTTTGTCGGTGATGGATGTCTTGCCGTCGCGCAAGGGGAAAGTGGTGATTCTCGCGGCGTTGGCGTGACCGCTCACATAGCCGTCGGGGATGCGGATGGCAACCCACACCGCGCCACGGTCGGCATTGATGGTGTCGCCGTTTTTTGTCACGGTCGGCGTGTAGCCTTTGGGCATAATTTCCATGTACCAAACTTCGTTGGCGTCGCTGATGCTGAATGACTCACCGTCAGAGCCGTAGCCGTATTCCTCCACCAAGTCGGCCATCACTTTGATGGCTTCGCGGGCCGACTTGCTGCGCTCCAAGGCGATGAACATGAGGCTGCCGTAATCCACGATGCCCGTCGGGTCGATGAGTTCCTCGCGACCGCCGAAAGTGGTCTCTCCGAGAGCCACTTGAAACTCGTTGATGTAGCCCACAACTTGGTAAGTGTGAGGCGGTTGCGGCACGCTGCCACGCGGTGCGTTGGTGCCACGGTCGTAACACACGCGCATACTGCCCGCCGGCCAGTCGGCGGCAGGGGTGAAGTAGAGTTCGCCGTAGCGGATGTGCGAGTCGGCGCAATAACTGATCATCGTGGAGCCGTCAACGCTGGCACCTTTGGTAATCAGGAAGTTGGTGCAGGCCTGCGCCGCGTTGAAGGCGGCGAGCAGGGCGATGATGATGAGGGATTTGATGGTGTTCATAAAGGATTCGATATTGATTTAATGGGACAAAAATAGTGAAAATCTTGCAGTTTTGTTTGTTGAAGCGTTTTTTTTCGTTTCTTTGCGGTGTCCTTTTCGGAAACGAGGAGGATGACATAACAAGAAGGCGTTTGCTAACGCTTGTTTTTGGTTAGTTTTGAACCTGAGAAATTCGGACTTGTAAATCAAAAGCATGTCAGAGGTGGATGCCGCGCGGTGAAGTGTATTACTTCCCGTTAGTGTGCAGAGGTGCAAAAGCCTCATGCACACTTTTCGGGTTTAATGTTTATACCGCCTGCGTGGGTATCAATTCTGTTTGTTTATTTACAAGGGTTTCTCAGGACCTAAAACTACGAACAAGCAGAGGCATAAGATACCCCGCTTTTCTTTTGTGTTTTCAAGTTCAAATACAGTCGATTAAGGGTGTCGGTCGGCAAAAACACAAAACAAACTCAATATGCAAGAAAACGTATTTGGCCTGAAAAGGCAATGCTATGAAGCTCCGGTAGTGGAGGTCATAGCGATGGAAATGCAAGGTGTCTTATGTTCCTCAGTGGAGGATAGCGCAAGAGGAGGCACCGAAAGTATGAACATGACCAATGTCAATTGGCCGTAAAACTTTTGACTTATGAGAAAACATTTTCTTCTTATCGCATTAGCAGGCTTGACTGTGCTTGCTGCTTGCAACAAGCAAAAGGAAAGTCAGGGTGTGGCTCAGTTCACGGCCACTATTGAGCATCAAGGTGGCAGGACAAGCCTCGACCCTAACAATGGGCAAATCAACTGGACGGCTGGCGACCAGATTGTCATCGGCAATGACAACGGAGAAACCGCAGTCTTTACGCTGCAATCGGGCGAAGGCACAACAGAAGGTGGCTTTGGCACTACGGGTGAGTTCAACACAGTTGGCCCATTTATTGCAGCCTATCCCTCGGATGCTATCATTGAGAACGACAAGGTAACCTATAACCTTCCAGCCACACAAGCCATTGGCGAAACCGGTACTTTTGCTAATGGTGCCAATCCGATGGTGGCCTACTCCGACAACAAGAACCTTCAATTCAAGAACTTGTGTGGAGGCTTGGGCGTTCGCTTGAAGGGTGTGGGCGCTCATGTGACAGCAGTCCGCATCACATCAAAAAACACTGCTGAAAAGCTGTGGGGGGCATACGAAGTGAGCAACTGCGCCTCCAACGAACCCACGCTAACCGAGGCCTCGAATAACCAAGGCACGAACATCATTACCCTCAATTGCGACGCGACACTGACCACGACGGCCAAGACCTTCTTCGTGATGCTGCCGCCTGGCACCTTGGCCAACGGCTTCACGATGGAAGTGCTGGACGGCGAACAAGTGTTGGCCACCAAGGAAACCGATTCCGATGTGGCCTTTGTGGAGCGCAATTCGGTGAAAGTCTTCAACGAAATCCTGATTGATGTGGAATTTGATGGTAACGTGAATATTCCTACGGGAATGGATCCTTCTAATATCATCGTGACCAACTTTAGCGAGGATGCCATTCCTGACGAAAACGGTGATTTTGCTATTGGATACAGTAAAATGTTGATGGCTAAGAATGCTGACAATGGAAATATTATCTATTTCAGTCTCAATTCTATAGATGAAAACATCAGAAGTGAAAAGTCAAGTGTTGATGACTATGAAGTGAATGCGAAAGAAACGGCTATCTTGTTTGCGTTAAGGCTGTTGCCATTCGATATGAGTCATGGTGATGATGAAGTGCTGCATAGAATGAAGGAAATCGTTTACACATTGCCTTGCGTACAGAGCCTTGAGGACGCAGTTCAGAACACGGTTGACAATTACGGCTATTTGAAAGAAGAAGAGATAGCGGATGCAGTTAGCACGGTGGCGGATTTCTTCTATGAGCAACTCTCGGCAGTTGAGCCAGAAAGCACATCACGTGAAATCAAGAATCCACAGCAGGAGCAACTTGCAGCACCCCAGTTTTATCCTACCAACCATAAGCATGGCATTGAACTTCGCCTCAAGGATTCCCAATCACAATACTACAGCAATCCTGACAGATGGGTGATCAATTGCACGGGCTATAGCAGTCTTTTTTGTCCTGTCCGAATTGCGGCAGGTTATTATGATGCCATGCACGAGCATTTCAACGAGAGCATCCCTGCTCATAGTTATACGATGCCGCCCATGAGCCTTTCGCAATACGTGAAGTTGGCAGAAAAGATGTCGCTCCTTACAATGGGCGGTTGGGCAGGATGGCTTGAACTTTACAGGCAGATGAAACTCGCAATGAATGATGAAGAATACTTGCTTCAAATGACGCACGTAACATTGAGCAACATGACCTTCGAATTGCCTAGGACAACCAATGCCATAGGTATTATGACCCCAAAAGATGATGAGCATGTGCGTGTCAGTGCGGTACTTTATATGGTATTGGACGTGCTTACGGCAATTAGTCCAGTCCCTGTGCCAGCAGAAAACTTGGTCAATGCCTACCTATTGGATGGTGAGTTTATGAATTACTGCAAGTCCCAACCCCACAATCTTGAGGGAATACAAAACATCTCTCAGGCAATGTTCAACAAACTTCCAGATGTTTTACTCGCTATTGGACTGGAAATCCCTTTGGATATGGTCAATGCCTTCCTAAAGATTAGCAATGTGTGTGATGGGATGGATGCTCTTATTTCGTTATTGCAATCTGGCAGTTTGAGTACCTTTACCTTGCCCGTTGTTGCAGAGTATTACGGCATTTCTCTTCCCACGGTACAGACCACCGTGTTAAATGTCACTACAACTACAGTTACGGTTAGTGGAAGTGTAGAGGGAGGAGCCTCCTCCGCTGTTGTTGAAAGAGGATTTGTTTATGGAGACATGGTAAACAGCGAAAGCATCGTGATAACTGTGGGTTCAGGTACGGGAAGTTTTGAGACCACGATTGAGAACCTAATTACTGGCCATCAATATTATGTGATGGCTTATGCCAAACTGGCCAATGGAGAAATGGTTTATGGTGAGGAAAAGACTTTTACAATGTATGATGGTTCATTATCGGTAACCACATTTCGACCCAGTGTTGTGTCAACAACGGCTATTTTCAGCGGTGCTGTCAGTGGTACTCTTGGTAATGCTCCAACAATTCTTGAGCACGGTTTCTCCTATAAGGCTGAACAGAATTCAGAATACACAGTCATTAATTTGGGTGTAGGTGAAATTGGTCCACCGTTTTATGCTACAGCAGAGTCCCTTATACCAAACGCCACATACAATGTCATCGCATTTGCAACTATTTATGTGTCTGGTAATATGATTACATTATATGGTGACGAAGTGAGCTTTAATACAGGAAATGGCGGTGGAGGCCAAGTTCCCATTGGAGCTATCAATGGCAAGTTCACCATCAACGCTAATGGTGACCAAGTGTATTTCTCTCAAGGGAATTTGCAGTTTCAGGCTTCCACAAATACTTGGCGTTTTGCGGAGAATCAGTGGGATTATGTAGGTAATGCTAATGCCAATATATCATCCACATATAGTGGCTGGATTGATTTGTTCGGATGGGGAACGAGCGGCTATAACCATGGGGCTGTTTGCTATCAACCTTGGAGTACAAGTCAAAATGATAGTGATTACTATGCTTACGGATTAAGTACAAATAATTTGAATGACCAAACTGGATTAGCAGATTGGGGGTATAATATTATTTCAAACGGAGGAAATCAAGAGAACTTCGGATGGTATACTATTTCCATAGAAGAGTGGAGATACATACTCAATTCACGTAGTACCACCTCTGGAATTCGGTATGTTAAAGGAAACGTGAATGGTACTAACGGTATGATATTACTGCCAGATGATTGGACGATTTCCAATTTTACTTTACACAATCCAAATGGAGGCTCATATGGTAGTAATTATATTTCAGCGGAGGATTGGATAAATATTTTAGAACAGAATGGTTGCGTGTTTTTACCTGCTTCTGGAGGTAGATATGGAACTTCACCCGATGTAGTAGGTTCTTTCGGTAGTTATTGGTCGTCTACTTCAAGTGGGGGTGGTGCATATGATATTACATTTGGTAGTTCATATTATGATGATGGTGCAGGTCGTTACATTGGAGAATCTGTCCGTTTAGTTCGCAATGCGGAATAACCCCGTTCTTCCGACTTTGCAATTCGGAAGCCGTGAATATCAGCATTTGCAATGCTGGAATGAATGATATGCGGCTGCCGTGGTACGACAGCCCTACAGCCCAGCCGTTGTTGGACTGTCGCATTGCGGCAGCCGCATCTTGTGTACGCGCTTTTGATGGGTTTCGCCCCGCTGGGGCTTTGTTCGGAATTTGTTTTTGTTGGCAGGGGTTGCATTGCATTTCACCCCTGCCTATTATCCATCGTCACTCCGTGACTTGGGCTTGGGCACGGAGGAGAACCCCAGAGGGGTGAAAGGATATTAGGCAGGTGGTGGAGCAAAGCGAAACCCCTGCCGATGAAGTATTGTTAGGAAAGGGAAAAAACATCGATCAACCGTTCAGCATAAACTCCTCAAAATTGTCTGGTGTAATCATCTTGAATGTTGCGGTGGGGTATGCCTCGGCGAAATGTTTTGGGATGACTACCTTCT
Source organism: uncultured Bacteroidia bacterium (assembly GCA_902769815.1). Classification (GTDB taxonomy): domain Bacteria; phylum Bacteroidota; class Bacteroidia; order Bacteroidales; family F082; genus Limimorpha. The sequence continues at coordinate 11,937 of CACXQO010000030.1, forward strand.
TCTTGGGGCTGTACTTGAACTCAAACGCTGAAAGCTGCCCGTCGCGGTCTTCCACATAGTCTATCTCCTTTTGTTCGTGGGTGCGCCAAAAATAGCGGTTGCACCACAAATGGCAGTAACATTGAATACAATCCACAAATTTTGCCAAAATCGTGGAATTGAATCCACAAATTTTGCCAAAATCGTGGAATTAAATCCATGAATTTTGAAAAAATCGTGGAATTGATTCCATGAATTTTGCTAAAATCGTGGAATTGAATCCGTAAATTTTTCTAAAATGATAGCAAACAAAAAATAGTTGTACCTTTGCGCAAAATATTCAAAGATGCAATCCACCATCCACATCATCGGCGAACATGCTGTGTTGCGCCGTGCCATCGAGACGGGGCGCGTGCCGTCCATGTTTTTCTGGGGACCGCCCGGCGTGGGTAAGACCACTTTGGCATACATTATCTCCAAACAGGTCAAGCGGCAGTTCTTCCAATTGAGCGCAGTCAGCAGCGGCGTGAAGGAAGTGCGCGAAGTCATCGACCGCGCAAGGATGCTCCCCGAGGCACCTATTTTATTTATAGACGAAATCCACCGTTTCAGTAAGTCGCAGCAGGACTCGCTGCTCGGTGCGGTGGAGCGCGGCTTGGTCACCTTGATTGGCGCGACGACGGAAAATCCGAGTTTCGAGGTCATTTCGCCTTTGCTGTCACGTTGTCAGGTGTATGTGCTCAAGTCGTTGGAAAAAGAGGATTTGGAAATCCTTTTGGCGAAGGCCGTGAAGGCATTGGAGTACGATTTCGGCAAGAAAATCACCGTCAAGGAACCTGAAGCATTGATGCAAATCAGTGGTGGGGATGGGCGCAAACTGTTGAACGCCATAGAATTGGTTGTCACTTCGCTGAACGATTTGGACGAAACCGCCGAGGAATTGGTCATCACCAACGATTTCACGACACAATGCATACAGAGCAACCTCGTGAAGTACGACAAGCAGGGTGAGATGCACTACGACATCATTTCGGCCTTCATCAAGAGTATTCGTGGCAGCGACCCCAACGCGGCTTTGTATTACCTCGCCCGAATGATTGAGGCAGGGGAGGACCCGCTTTTCATCGCCCGCCGAATGTTGATTCTCTCGTCGGAGGACATCGGCAACGCCAATCCTAATGCCTTGCTTTTGGCCAATGCCTGTTTCGATGCGGTGAACAAAATCGGTTGGCCGGAGAGCCGAATCATTTTGGCGCAAACGGTCACTTATTTGGCTTCATCGCCGAAGAGCAATGCAGCCGTGGCCGCCATCGACGCGGCACAAGCCTTGGTGCGTGAAACTGGCGATTTGTCAGTGCCTTTGCATCTGCGCAATGCCCCCACAAAACTGATGAAAGACCTCGGCTACGCTGATGGTTACAAGTACGCACACGCTTATTCAGGCAATTTCGTGGAGCAAGAATTTTTGCCCGTCGAGATTTCTGGCACGGTTTTGTATGAGCCTCAAGACAATCCGCGCGAGCGCGAACTGCGGAAGAGTTTGCGGGAAAAATGGAAAGAGAAGTATGGGTATTAGTTTAGAGTTGAGTGTTTAGAGTTTAGAGTCAGTTGATAGATGTTTAGTTTGGCGTTGTAGCGAATCCCGTAGGGATGAAAGATAATAGGCAGGCGGTGTAAAACCCCTGCGCAAAAATCGAAGATATGAGCGAAGAAAACAAAGAAAAAAGCGTCAGTTTGTGGAACAAAGTGCTGGAAACCAGCCTGCGGTTGCCCTTCGTGAAGGTGAACCGCGAGGAGTTCCTGACAAAGGAACTGACCAAGTTCTGTACTCCGATGGAGGTGATGACAGCCTTGGACGACACACCTCTCAAAGTGTTGAACAAAAAGGAAATAGACAAATTGGCCAACCAATGTATCAACTACCATTTGACTATGGTGTGTGGCACTTCGGCTTTGATGGGCTTGCCCGGCGGCTGGTGGATGGCGGGTACCATCCCCACCGACCTCACCCAGTTCTACGGCCACATCCTCTCGCTGATGCAAAAACTGATTTACCTCTATGGCTGGCCCTCGCTGACCAATGTCAACCAACAATTGGACGACGAGTCGCTCAACATTATGACCCTTTTCGTCGGTGTGATGATGGGCAACAAATTGGCTGTGGAGGCACTGACCAAGGTGGTCGGGCAGATGTCGAAGAATGCGGGCATCAAGATTTCGGAGGGCATCATGGCGCATTACATCATCAAGATTGCGCAATGGATTGGCATCAAAGGAATGGGAAAGGTGCTACCCTTGGTGGGCGCACCTATCTCTGCCACAATTACTTACTATACATTCCGACCCATGGCGCGTCGGCTCAAGAAGCACCTTGACGATCTTTATGACATGCGCCACGGCGAGTTTTAAGGCTTGAACTCCGACAAGAACATGTCATGCAGATCGTGGTCGGTGGTCTGCAAGATAGCCTTATAGTTCAGCTTTTTCTCGGTCATAAGCCAATCGATGTATTCGTCAACAAATTCCTTGACTTCAGATTGGTTCATCTTAATGTAAATCAGATTGAGTTTGGCTTTTGCCTCGGTCTCGTTGAGTCCGTCATTGGCAATGATTCTTTCGGTGAGTTTGTCCATCGCTTTTCCCATTTTATTGTTGTTTTGAATTTTCAGGTTGCAAATTTAGGCAAGAAAACCGCTTTTGTCAAGAGTTTGGAGAAAAAAAATCTGATTAAGCCCTCAAAGATGCTGATAATGTGTCCTGTCAGGGTAATGTTTTTAGAAAGTTTGTCCAAAATCCATTTTTTTTCGGTTGAGGTGCTTTTGGTTTTGAGAAAAGTTGTATTTTTGCAGCGGTTCTTATCATTAAGACCTGTGGCCGTGAAAACGGCTACAAAAGGTTTCATAAATTTTGGTTTTTGGTTCTTGAAAATCCCGGCGCGTTTTTTTGCTGGGATTTTCTTGTTATTTGTCCCCCACAAATTGATATGCGCCCATATCGGGTGAGCCAATACGCGAAACGCCGTCCAAATCGTAAGGTATTTCGTTGCCAAACAATGGGTTACCAGTTCCGATAACAGGCGAGGCAATACTGTCGATGTGGTAGTCGGTACCCATGGCATTGGCGAAATAAGGCTCCAAGTTGAAGAGACAATGGCTGAATCCGGCCATGTTACCGTTGAAGTGCTCTGACTTGATCAGGCAATGGTCGAAAATGAACGTGGAATCGGCATCGGGGCCAAAAGTGGTTTTGATTTCGTCCTTTTGCTTGCCGTAAACGATGCAGTTGTCCATTTCCATGTGGAAAGGATAATAGAAAAGTTCGTTGGTTTGGCTGTCGATGGCGTAGTTTGTCACCACAACAGCGTTTTTGTTGTTGTCGTGTTCGTTGGTGTTCCAATAATTGGCGATTGTGCCATGCACAAAACGGTAGTCGCCACCGAAGGCCCAGAAGTTGCAGTAGCCGCAATTGGAGATGACAAAGTTCTTAGCCTCAACGGGATAGAGGATGGAATGGAGTCCGTAGACACTTTGGTTCTCGATGATGGTGTTATTGATGCGCAAGGCACATTCGGTCACTTTCAGGCTCGATTGGCAATTGAGTCCTATGGTGCCGTTGCGGATGACGGCGTGGCTGATGCGGTGGTCGGCTCCGGCACGACCGTCCATCATCAGGATTTGTTCCCACTGCCCTGGCATGTTCTTATAATATGCCTCCAGCCGGTCGCCTTGGATAACTACAGGCTCGTCGGCAGTGCCATTGATGATGAGTTGTCCGTCGCTCCACGAGAAGATGCCGCCGCCCTGATGGCAATAGATTCGGGTGCCTTCCTCGATTTTTAGGGTGCCGTAGGAATTGATGAGTGCCCAGCCGTAAATGACGTATGGTTTATCCTTCGTCCAAATGGTGGTTTGCAGGCTGTCGGCAACGATGTGGTAAGGATAAATGACCCCGCCCAAGTTGACGGTTTTGTCAGCAACGATGTAATTAGCGTTTTGTCCCCATGCCAACAGCTTGACAATCTGAGTGTTGCCATTGGTAACAAACTCCAGTTCGTCTTCCACCACAAAAGGAGTATTGAGGTCATTCGGGTTGATGGTGACGCGCAAGAAGGAAAAAAGGCTGTCATTGGCAGGGATGATTTTGTCGTAGAACTCGGTGGCAGGTTCGCCATTGAG
>CACXQO010000031.1 GCA_902769815.1 uncultured Bacteroidia bacterium
TGTTGTGGTCAAGGTGAACATGCACGACGGCTTCAAGAAAGGAATGCAGCAAGAGGAATGTCTTGAGGTGGCGAAGGAATTGGAACGCCTTGGTGTTCATGCACTTGTGCTGACGGCTGGTTTTGTCAGCAAGGCCCCTATGGAGGTGATGCGTGGCGCAATGCCGCTCAAAACCTTGCGCTATTACATGGACCCGAAGAAGTTCTGGTGGCTCAAGGCAGGATTGGCCTTGTTTGGCCGCAAAATGATTCCCACGGTGCCATTCAGTGAAGGCTATTTCTTGGAGGAGGCCAAGGTGTTTCGCAAAAACCTGAAACTGCCTTTGATTTATGTGGGCGGCATGGTTTCACGAGAAAAAATGGAGGAAGTGCTCGATTCGGGCTTTGTGGCCTTGCAAATGGCACGCGCTTTGATAAACGACACTGAGTTTGTCAACAAACTGCACAGCGGCGAGGTAACCCGTAGCGAGTGCAAGCACTCCAACTATTGCATCGGGCGCATGTACACCTTGGAGATGAAATGTCACCGTTGCGTGGATGATGAACTGCCGAGGGCAATACGGAAAGAGATTAAAAAAGCGGAGAAAACATTATGAAATGTCACAAAACCAGCAAAACGGACAAAACCTTTTTAGTTGGGAGGGAAAGCTGCCAACCGGCGGCTTTCCGGCGGCACACGGTTGTGTAGCCGCCATGATTCAAGTGAAGTTTTGAAGGTTTTGGGAGTTTTGTGATAAAGAATAAAGCATGGATACGAAAAAATGGTTGAATCGGTTTCAGGAGGCGCACGGGCGTCGGCCTTGGGCACTCATCACGGGCGGAAGTTCGGGGATGGGCTTGGAGTATGCCCGACAATTGGCGGAAATTGGTTGTAATTTATTGTTAATCAGCAATCAGAAGGAGGAACTTGAAAAGGTTTCCGAGGATTTGAAACGCAATTCTACCATTCAAGTCATCCCGCATTATCAGGATTTGGCCACTGAGTCTGCCGCTGAGGAATTGTTTGCATTTTGCCAAACTGAAGGTCTGCAAATCGACATCCTTATCAACAACGCAGGGATGTTCTTTTTCGAGGAACTGACCACGGAAAACGAATCCAAAGCCTTGACCATGATGCGTTTGCATGTTTTTACTCCGACGAAATTGTGTGTCTTGTTTGGCGAGGAAATGAAAAAGCGCGGTTATGGATACCTTATTAATATGTCGTCGATGGCGGCCAAGTTGCCGTGTCCGGGCATTACGGTCTATTCCGCCACCAAAGCCTATCTGAAAAGTTTCGGCAAGTCGCTCTATTTCGAGATGCGACCCTACGGTGTGGGTGTGACAACGGTCTGTCCCGCCGCCATTGCCACACCGCTTTACAGGCTGAAACCCAATTTGTTGAATCTTGGCGTGAAAATCGGACTGATTGGCACGCCGCAATGGTTGGTTCGTAAGGCGTTGAATGGCATGATACGGAAAAAAAGAGTGGTGAAACCGGGTTTCATGAACTATTACTTGCCCCCGCTGATTGCCTTGTTACCCAAAAGATTAGTTGATAAGTTATGGCGAAAATTCAAGTGACCATACTATGCCTGTTGGCCTGTTTGACTGCATCGGCCCAGCGTTACGAGAAAGTGCCTTTCGGCGATTTCAACCAATGGGCCGTGCGTTATATCACTGAATCGAAAGTGATTGGGGGTCAGGAAAAAATCGTCTATATGCTTGGCCCAACCGATACCATTCGGGGCAACGTTCCTTATTCTTACAAAAACACTATTTGGTCGTCGTCGAATGTCTTTGCCAAGGTGGTGGGCGTGGTGAAGACCAGCACCAATGTCACGCCCGACGATGGCCCGACGGGAAAATGCGCCAAATTGGTTTCCCAAATGGTGTCGTGCAAGGTGGCAGGCATTATCAATGTCAAGGTGATGGCTGCTGGGTCCATCTATTGGGGACAGACGCAGGAACCTGTTTCGGCCATCAGCAATCCCTACGCCGTCATGACTTGGGGCATACCTTTTTTCAAACGACCGAAAGCGTTGGTTTTCAATTATAAGGCGAAGATTCCGAATACTGGAAAATTGATTAGGAGCACCACATTCCGCGCCACTGAATTTGACGGCTACGACCCTGCCGAAGTCGTTCTCATATTGCAAAACCGCTGGGAAGACGAAGATGGCAACATCCACGCCAAGCGGGTGGGAACGGCGATGTGCCAAGTGGAAAGGTCGACTTCAGATTGGATTATCGACTGTAGGCTGCCAGTCATTTACGGCGATGCGCGAAAACACAAGGATTACAAGCCCTACATGGACTTGATTACGGGTTACAAGAACATGTACGCCTTCAATAGCAAAGGCAAGAAGAAGCCCATCCTCGAAGAAGGCTGGGCCGATTCGGATTGCCCTGTCACCCATGCCATTTTGTGGTTCGCCTCGGGCAGTTGCGGCGCTTTCATCGGCGCTTTGGACAATGTGCTTTGGGTGGATGAGGTGAGATTGGAGTATTAGAGTGGATGATTTGGATTTCGCTTTTCCATCTTTTTCAGAACCAAGATACTCACTTCATAGAGCAAATACAGCGGAATCGTGACCAAAACCAAGGTCATCAAGTCGGGAGGCGTGATGATGGCCGCGACGAGCATGATGACGAGGAAGGCGTATTTGCGGTAATTCGCTAACATTTCGGAGGTTATCACTTCCAATTTGCCCAAGAAAAAGGCAATGACGGGCAGTTGGAACACCAAGCCCATCACCAAAGTCAAGGTGGTGAAAGTGCTGATGTAGGATTTCAGGGTGATGTTGCTTTCCACCATGCCAGAAACGCTGTAAGTGCCTAAAAATCGGAAGGATATGGGAAACAGGATAAAATACGACATCAGCACGCCGACGATGAAAAGCAGATACATAGTGGCGGCCACTTGCACTGAATATTTCTTCTCGTTTTCGTAAAGTGCGGGCGTGATGAAACGGAACAACTCGACTAAAATGTAAGGCGATGCCCCAAGCAAACCAAGGTATAACGCAGTAGAGATGTGTGTCATAAACTGGCTTGACAATTCCGTGGCAATCAGGTTGATATGAAACTTGTTGAAAGTGAAATTGGAACCCAATTTGTGCAGAAGAACCTCAATGTAGCGATAAGTGACAAAATCCCATTGGCTGGGCGCAAGGAGCAGTTCGAAGGTCTTGTCCTTGAAGCAAAACACGGCAACAGCCAACACCATCACCACGGCGATGATGCGGAACAACATTCGGCGGAGCACTTCAAGGTGTCCGCCGAAGGTCAGCAAGTTCGGGTCGGAATTATTGTCCGGCTCCGTCGTTTTCTTTGGGCTCGGCTTGCGCTTCATCTGTCACATCTTCCGATTTTTCCTCCTTCAAAGGTTCGTTCATGCCTTGCTTGAAACTTTGCACGCCCTTGCCCAAGCCTTTCATCAACTCGGGCACCTTTTTTCCGCCGAAGATGAGCAAGGCCACACCTGCGATGAGCAGCAGTTCCGTCGTTCCGATGAATAACAGTGTCATGCTACAAGATAGATTTCGTTGGTTTCAAAGTTGATTTCCCAGTTGCCGTTTTCGGCGGATTCCCATTGGTACTTCTGCGCCATGCGATCCCACCAGCCTTGGAACTTGGTGCCGGTTTCGCCCATGTCCTTGACGAGTTTCTCGTATAGTTCGGTGTTGTCGGCATTGAGGATTTTCGCCAATTCGTTCAAGCCGTTTCTTCTTTCGAAGAGTTGCTGGATTTCGTTCTTTTCTTCTGGGGTTACCTGACCTACTTTTTTCTTCATTGTCATAATGTTTATCTATTTATTTTATTGAGAGATACACTTCGTGTAGAAATCTTGAAAAAATCTAATTTCAAAATCTTATAAAATCTAATTCTGCATCTTCTTTTCACTGTATTTCAATTTTTGACTGATATTAATGATGATTTTCGACAGATTTCTTGCGAAGCAATCTCATAATTTCCTTGTTTAGTCTTTTTCGGATTGCCTTGCGGCAAGAAATCATTCAAAAATCTATTTTCAAAATCGTTCAAAATCATATTCTTGTATTTTTGAATGATTCTCATTTTGATTTTTTTCGGATTTCTTGCGAAGCAATCCCATAATATCAAAACTCCTTCCTGACCTCAAACGGGTCCAAGTAGTTGATTTCCTTGATGTCGATTTGCGGCATGAACTCTCCGATTTTGCGGATGTCGTTCAAAAGGTCTCGTGAAGCGTTGCGTTCCAAGTGTGCCATCACGCATTGTTGGTGCGAAGGCGTGTTGAGGTCCCAAGTCAGCTTGCGGTTGAGCCAGATGCAGCGGCGGCATTGGTAAGCATCGCAATTGCGGCACAAGGGCGCATGGTCGAGTTTCAGGAGTTGCGGATTGGGAATGTCCAAGCCGTTTTCCAAGTCACCAACTGAATTGTCCGAAGTCGGTTGGTGGTGGTTCAGTTGGTTGTCCACCTTTGTTTGCTCATCGTAGTAGAAGGCAGGGCAGAGGTAGAACTTCCCGTTTGGCGCAAGGGTGATGTTGCTCACGCCAGCCTCGCAATTGTGCATCTTGTCGAGCATCATCCTGTCCGTCAAGAGGTTGAATTGCGGGGATTGGCCTTGCTTGTAGAGGTCGAGCAAAACGGCGTTCCACTCTTTCAAGACTTGCTTGTAGGCTTCAATTTGCTCGTCTGAGAAATGCTCCACATCGGTGATGCAAAGGTTGATTCTTGCTCCCGAAGCAAAGAGCTTTGCAATTTCGTCCTTTTGCTTCAGCATTTCGCTGAAGGGTAGGCGAACCACTGTCGCCAGCTTCATTGTCGTCATCTCCGTCTCGGAGATGGCAGCCACGTCCTTTTTCGGGACGAAAAGGTCGACATTGTTGGCGACAATGACATTTGACTCGCTCTCGTCCTCAATGCCTGTAACAGGCTTGCAGCCAGCAGGATAAATCTTCACATTGTCGATGCTCTCGATGACTTCAGAGTATTCTTTCGGCAGTGCATATTCGGGAAAGACATACTGGATCATCAGGTTTTGCTTCATCCCGAAAAGGATGCCTTTTTTGAGGGTTTCAATAGGCATTAAACGCCTTTTTTTCAGAGGATTGTCGGCATGGCAGTAGGCCACGCTGGTGTCGTCCAATAATATAACAAGGTATTGCAGCATGGCTTAACAGATTTCAGGTTTCACTTTGCGTTTGTTGGCTTCGTATTGTTCGCGCAAGTCCTCTAATTCGAGCTTGCGGTAGAGCTTGTTCCAGTAGTAGTTGTTGGCTCTCACTCTTGCCTTGTGCATGAGGCAGATAGCTGTGGCACGTTCAAAAACGGTGTGCGTTTGTGCCGCGTCGTAGTTCTCGCCTTGACACCATGCACAGCCGCTGGCCACCTCACATTCGATGCACTTCTGTGGACTTTGCGTTATGCGGTCGAGGGTGAGGAAGGGACGGAGTTTGTTCTTGTCGATGCCGTCCTTGATGTTACCAATAATCCAAGCTTCCTTGTCGCGGAGCGAGTATTGCGCAAAGCGGGTGCAAGGGTAGAGGTTGCCTGCCGCGTCCACGCTGAGCATCTTGCCCGCACCGCACCAGTTCTGGTTGTCGCGCTCGGGGTCCATCGGCTTGCCGATGTGCTCCGAAAAGAACGAACAAGCATAGTCCTGGTAATAGCCGCCGTCGATGATGGCATCGGCGAGTTGCATCAGTTGTTCTTCAAACTTAAGGTCGTCGCCTTCTTGCCACACGTCCTCAAACACCACGTTGATGTTCACCTCGTGGATGCCCAACGAATATAGGTGCAGCACACTCTCGGTGATATACGGAATATCGGCCGACGAGATGGTGACCTTGGTGCCGCCGCCTGGAAATTGCTCTAACCACAGCGGAATGTTCTTGACAACATCTTTGTACGAGCCTTTTTCTGTGATTTTATACACGCGGTTCAAATCGTGCTTCTTCTCCGTTCCGTCGATGGTGATACCAATGCTGAGGTGGTCGCGGTTCTTCTTGATGAAGTCTTGCACGGCCTTCTCATGGTAGTTGATGCCATTAGTGGAGAAGGAGAAACGGTAACTATTGAACCAATGGTGATTTCGACGGTACAGTTCGACCTTGATGTAGTCGCAAATCTTGTCGATGAGTTCTATCTCAAGGAATGGCTCACCGCCGATAAAATCCCATACCACCGACTCTTCGTTAAATTCCGGGTCGGTCTCATGGTCGAGCACATAGTCGATGAAGGTCTTGGCCACCTCCCAGGGCATCCGTTCCTTCACGTTCTTGCCCACAAGGTAGCAGTATTTGCAGGCCAATTGGCAGTCTTTGGTGACGATGAAGGTGATGTTCTTCGCCATGCCAGACTGCCAAGGGTTTTGGTTTACTTTAATTTGTGCCATTTTTAAATAATTGGTTGTTAAGCTGATCCTTTGTAACATGCAGTTCTACAAGTTCCTGTACATGCATCGGTACAAGTGCCAACACAAGTGTTTCTACACTGCAATTTGCATGCATTAGTACAGATGTCAACACAACTTTTTGTACATGATTGCATTACGGTAGGTGCAGCAACGGCCATTACAACCATACCTATAATGGGCAAAGTCTTTTTTGCTGCTTCTTTAAAGAATTCTCTTCTGTTTTTTAGTATGTTATTCATTACTCGATTTTTTAGTTAATTCTAATTGTACCTTGATGAAGAATACTTCATACTGCCAAAACTGCTATGAGGCTTGGATTAATAAGTATTTATGTCTGATGTGAATTAGCGTTTTAATACTGGTATGCTTGGAGTTTCAGGTTTATCACAGTTTTTCTCAGGACATAGTTCGTAACAGTCAATATATGTATCACCATTGTCAAAGCGAGTACCTTTATTTATAACACTTTTATCGTCAGGAACCAAGAAATAAAACATACGGTACAAATCTTCTCCTAAAGAGCGTCCAAACCCAAATGGGTCATCGGCTCTCATCAATTGAGGTTCATACATCCCATAGTAGAAACATCCATCCACTTTTTCACCGATATATTTGTAAACACTTCGGTCTCGTTCTCCATTATCTCTGATTTTGTAGCTGCCATCTTTTTCTGAAACCCATAACAAGTCATCTTTGATAGTTATGTATTCGTAATCATTACGAGGGTCAGGAACTCCCATTGGGTCAATATGCTTGTAATAATGATAACAATATGTTGTTTGGGCTTCTGCTCCTAGTAAGATCAATAAGAAGAAACAAACCAATGTGAGTCTTTTTTCCATGATAGCTCCCTGCTTTGATATTATTGATTTATGATATGCCCCAAGTAATACCACTATGCAGTCCTTTTTGGCAGTGAAATGGCAATTTATTCATTGTCAATTAGGACTGCATAGTATGAAAGTTGCGATTAGTTTACTTTGTAAGAGTTACCTTTGCAACTGCCGTCGCATCTATGGGAACAACTGTCTTTGCAACCTCCTCCACATGCGTATTCACATTCTCTGCATCCCTTTACTGTTGTGGAAGAACTACCTTTGCAGTTGATTTGGCAATCTGTTTTGCAACTGCGGCTACAGCCATTTGAGCATCCATTTGTACAATCGTCTTTGCAAACTGAGCAGAAACCCAAATTTAGGCTTCTCGCTTGGCTAATGATTGGTGCATTCGTTAAAGCGATAAAACCAAGAATCGGCAAAGCCTTTCTTGCGGCTTCTTTGAAGAATTCCCTTCTGTTTTGGGTTTCGTTGTTTTTGTTGTTTTCCATTGTCTATGTGCCAAGGTTATTACCCATTATGGCTCGTCGGGGTTAGTTAGTAATTGTTTTACGCTGCAAAATTACCCATAGTTCGCTTATTGTCAACGATTTAACCGTCAATAGAATTTACGGTTTTGTTGAAAATATTTACGGATGGAAATGTTTTTTCTCGAAAGCAAAGGTTCTATGAGGCTATAAAAATAAAGAAACTGCAATGGTTGTCGCAGTTTCCAATTTGAAATTCGCTATGCACTGGGTAGCGAATTGGGAGTGCAATACAATTAGGCTTTCACGCCGTTTTCGTAAATGTATTCTGGCGCAATGTCAATGTTGCCGTCGTTCCATTCGAGTGTGTCGGTAATGGTGAACGCCTTGAACAAATCCAAGTCATGCAAGGGCTTGAATACGGGATAACGATTTATCAAGGGCAAAAAGTTGAAGATGCGTTTTTGCCCGTCATTGAACAACAAGAACATTTTGTACCCGTCAATGTATTCTGCACTGATAATTTCTTTCCACATTGCTACATTATGCGACATGGTTTCCTGTTTCCGCCAATTCCTTCAGCAACAAGGAAATCCGCTCGGCCATTTCGGGCGAAAATGCCTCTAGGTTAAGCTGCACATTCAGTTGGCGCGTCGTAAGCTGCGATTCCAAGCCGCATTTATATTGGATGTCGTCTAAGAAGTTATGCTCCAAAGCCTCTGAAATGACCAAAAGCTGCTCCACGCCTATGTCGTATCGCTCGAAGATGGAATACACATTGGGCCTAGCGCAATTGATGCGGCGGGCGAACTCGGTCACGCTTATTCCCTTTTCGTCAAATACCTCTTTGATAAGGTGTCCGATGTGTATTCTGTGTGGTTTGGCCATGGTTGGTCGCTTTTGTGTATTAAAGTGGCAAATGTATTGATATAGATGCGATTCGTTTTAAGACTGAAGTCGTTATTATTTACGGTTCTGTCAAAAATATTTACGGTGCTTCTCTGTCATCACAAAAACAGCATGAAAAAAGCGTGGAAATGTCACTTGCCTGAACTCCGGGTTACCACGCCCTCTAATCTAACAAGTATCTCCACGCCAAACAAATGGCGTTTTTGAAACTTATTCTTGATTAGATGTCCCCGAAAGGACGAGTGGTAAATTGGAGTTCAAGAACAGCTTCGAATCGCTATTATGTGCTTATGATGATATGTTGTTTGTGTTGTTTTCTTACATAGAGTTGTATTTGTTGGTTGAAAGGCAAAGATACGAAGAATTTGGGATTTGCAAGGTTTTTCCGGAAAAATGTTTATTTTTGCAGCGAGAAAGGAGAAAACAACCATGTCGTATAGTGAAATGGCGCAACTTGAGTTGATGAACGCCTTGAACAGCATTGACTCGGAAGCCGAATTAAATGAGTTCAAGGATTTGGTGGCAAGGTATTTTGCCACGAAGACCCAAAAAGCAATAGACGCTTTATGGGACGAGGGTGTTATCAACGAAGAAACTATAGAGCAATGGGGCGAGGAACACATGCGCACCCCTTATCGTTATGCGGCGCATCGTTCTTGATACAAACTGCCTATATACAATGTCCTTAAACGAACACCTTGGCCTGATGTTAATGTTTTAAATATCAAGGATTTTTTGAATTTGTTGTAATGGAGTGGAACTGTTGTAAAAAGAGAAACCACTTTCAAGGAACAAAGCTAAGAATGTGCTTTCTTTGGTGAAGATGCTTTCTTTATGTTTGGCGGGGGCAAAGTTGATAAAGCATTTTTTTTGTACAAGCAAACGAAAAAAAAACTATTTTTGCAGCCGTTTTTGAAAATGAATGAACTATGGATTTGACTAAAATTGTATCAATATCTGGTAAACCTGGGCTGTATGTGATTAAGTCACAGGCTATTGGAAGGATTATTGTTGAATCGGTTGCCGAGGGCAAATGTGTTCCCGCTTTCGCCCGCGACCGCATGAGTTCCCTTGAGGAAATCTCTATCTTCTCCACCGACGAGGACCGTCCGCTGAAGGAAGTCTTCAAAATGATTCATGACAAGATGGGCGACAAGGTTGATTTCGACTTCAAGAAAGCCTCAAATGACGAGTTGCGCGAGAAGTTCGCCTTCGTCATGCCCGACTACGACGAGGATGCCGTGTATCCTTCCGACATGAAGAAAGTGTTTCAATGGTATCAGATGCTGAATGACAAAGGTTTGCTCGACTTCACCGAGGAAACAGAAACTAAGCCAGAGGAAGAAGCGGCAAAGCCTGAAACCCCAGAAAACGAAAAGTGATTTTATTAGTTTATTCTTGAAGAAGCTGCTTCGGCAGCTTTTTTTGTATATTTGTGGCGCGTAAAGGTTCAATCACATGACAAAACAGATTGCAGACTTCAAATTAGTTGAAAAACAAGACTTTGGCCGCTCCGTGTTGTTGCGGTTGTGTTCCGAACAACCTCTGCCAGCTATTCAGCCCGGACAGTTCGTCCAGGTGCGCGTGGACGACTCACCAAGCACTTATCTCCGCCGCCCGATTTCCATCCACGATGTTGATTTCCAGCAGAATGAAATATCGCTTTTGGTGCAACAGGTGGGCGAGGGGACACGACATCTCGCACAGGCAAAGGAAGGAGATGTTATAAATATGGTGTTCCCTTTGGGCAATGGATTCACCTGCCCCGAAGTGGGGGAGAAGGTGTTGCTTGTCGGGGGCGGCATCGGCATTGCACCGCTGTTTTATTTCGCCAAAGTGCTGAAAGAAAAAGGAATAATTCCTACTTTGCTCTTGGGCGGAAAAACGGAAACCGACTTGCTCCGTTTGTCTGATTACCAGCAACTTGGAGAAACTTTCGTGACCACCGAAGACGGCTCATTGGGTGAGAAAGGTTTTGTTACCATGCACTCCATTTGGCAAAAACAAAGTTTCGACAAAATCTATGTTTGTGGCCCGAAGCCTATGATGAAAGCTGTGGCGAAACTGGCCGATGAAAAAAGCATTTGGTGCGAGGTTTCGCTCGAAAACCTGATGGCTTGCGGCCTCGGTGCCTGCCTCTGCTGCGTGGAGGACACGGAAGATGGAAATGTTTGCGTCTGCAAGGAAGGACCGGTTTTTAACACAAGGAGGTTGAAATGGTGAACACGACGATAGATTTGGGTCGCGGCTTGGTGCTGCGCAACCCCGTGATGACGGCCTCGGGTACCTTCGGCTACGGCGAGGAATACACCGATTTCGTTGATTTGGCGCAACTTGGCGGCATCATCGTGAAAGGAACGACCCTTCATCCGCGCGAGGGCAATCCCTATCCGCGTATGGCCGAGACTGCTTCGGGGATGTTGAACTGCGTCGGACTGCAAAACAAAGGCGTTCAATACTTTATCGACAAAATTTATCCGCGCATCAAGGACTTCGATACCAACGTTTTGCTCAACCTTTCCGGCTCCACTTTGGAGGATTATGTAAAAGGCGCGGAGATGGTGAATGAATTGGACAAGATTCCTGCCATCGAGTTGAATGTGTCATGCCCCAATGTGAAGCAAGGCGGTATGGCTTTCGGCGTGACTTGCGTGGGCATCTCGCAGGTGGTTTCCGAGGTGCGCAAGGTCTATCATAAACACCTGATGGTCAAGTTGTCGCCGAATGTGACCAACATTGCTGAAATCGCCTTGGCAGCCGAGGCCGCTGGTGCAGACTCGGTTTCGCTCATCAACACTTTGATGGGCATGGCCATCGATGCGGAGAAACGCAAGCCAAAATTGTCTGTTATAACAGGCGGATTGTCAGGGGCTTGCGTGAAGCCCGTGGCCTTGCGCATGGTATGGCAGGTGGCCAAGGCGGTGAAGATTCCCGTAGTCGGCTTGGGCGGCATCAGCAACGCTACTGATGCCGTAGAGTTTATGCTGGCTGGTGCCTCCGCCATCGAAATCGGGACGGCCAATTTTATTGACCCAGCGGTTTCGGTGAAGGTTGCTGAGGGAATTAAAGACTATTGCGAACGGCATGGTTTTGAGCGCGTTGCTGATTTGACAGGTGCTTTGGAGTGTTAGAATAATACTGTTGATTGAAATTTTTTTCTCCATTTATTAAATTTTGGGCAAAAAGTTACTATAAGTATCCTAAACCACTAAACTTAAGGATACCTATGGAAAAGAAAAACGCCACCACCAAGAACCGTAAAAAGCAAAACCTTACTCTCCTTCGGGCCATCGAGACCGTCGCTGAAAGCTCTAAGGACTCCAAGATGAGCGCCGACTTCTTGAAAGCCTCAGCTTCCGAAATCAAATTCCTCGCCGATCAATATGGTATCAGCGAACGTCAGGCCGTCATTTTTGCCGTTTGTATGGACGAAGGTCCCAACCGCTTGGACTACCGTGACTTGTCCCGCCATCTTGACCTCAGCAATATCGCTGTGCTGGCTTTTGCCAAAGACATCGATGCGCTTGTACACCGCCGCTTGCTGCGCTACCGTGACGTGAAGGATGAGGACGACTTTGACGTGCCTGCTGCCGTCATCCGTTGCCTCAAGCACAACGAAGTGTATCAGTTGCCCGTCCACAAA
>CACXQO010000032.1 GCA_902769815.1 uncultured Bacteroidia bacterium
GATGTCATTATTAAAGGTGTTGCCGATGTAGCCGCTCACGCCCCAATGGAAGTTCTTGATGCTGTAGTTGTCGATGCGCAAGGCACCCGCAAGGCTGTTGGCCACGCGGAACTCATAGCCCGAAGCCGAGCCGTTCTTCACCCAATTGGCGTTGTTGAACATGTTGGAATTCAAGGCGGGAACGAGAACGGCCTCATAACGCCATTTTCCAAGTTTTCCCCAAAGGCTGATGCCCGTTTCGTGCCAAGTGCAGGGCAAGATGGTGAATTCGCCCTCGGGACGATAGCAAGTGAAAAACTCGGTGGGTAGGTGGGCGTTGTTGGTCTGCCCGACTGGCACGATGATGTGTCCCATGCGGATGTTGAAGCCTTTGCCAAACGACTTCTGGATCCAGAACTGCTCCAAAGCCACCTCGCCGCCGCGCTCAATTTCGTGCTCGAATTCTCCGGTTTCCTCGGCCTCGATTTCCACGGCCACTTCGCTGCCGCCGTGCTCAAACTCGATTTCGCTGCCCATGCTCCAGCCCTTGCCGAAATCGTAGCCCAAATTGATGACTACATGCGGCAAGTCCACGCGACCGTGGCCTTTGGCGTCTTTGTAACGCTCGGCGTGCGAATAGCGGAACATATTGTCGCTGTAGAAGTTGCGGGTATAGACGGCCTCGCCGTAGCCGCCCACGGTGAGCCGCGATAAGGAGAAAAACTTGGTCGAATCATTGACCTTGTTTTGCGCTTGCAAAGGCATGGCACTCAACGCCAAACCCACAAGGGCACATTTTGCAATCGTTTTCAGTTTCATAACGGATTCTGTTTGTTTAAATACGCTTGCAAAAGTCAAGCTTTTGTCCTCGCAGTCAAATCCCCAAAAATGGGTAATTTCGGGAAACCTTTTCGTCACAAATGATGAGATGAAAAGCGAATTTCGCCCGACAATATTTCCCGCGTGTCGGCGTTTTCATTAGGCTTTCGGCACGAATTTTGAGCATTTTTGCCGAACCAATGTGAGAAAACCGTATTTTCGTCAAAAATTTCAACCTATGGAATCTCGACTCAAACTTGACTTGTTGATGGTGATGATGTTCGCTTTAACCATTTCAGTTTCAGCGCAAAAGCATATAGAAGAATACAATCCCGAAGCCCTTTTCAACGAAGGCGTTTTGCTGTTCAGGAATCAGGAATATGGCGCGGCTTTGTCGACGTTTGCGCAATATCGGGCCTTGGCCAACGACCCCAAAAAGCAACGTTGCGTGGATGCGCAGTATTACGAGGCGGTCAGTGCGCTCTATCTCGACCATGCCGATGGTCCCGCAAAGGTGATACAATTCGTGAACGACAACCCGAGCAGCACTTGGGCGAGGCACGCCAACTTTCTGTATGCCAACCATTTGTTCCAAGAAAAGAAGTACAAGGAGGCTTTGGCCATTTATGAAAAGACCGATGCTTCCTCCCTCAGCAACGACGAGGCGCAACAGATGCAGTTCAACATGGGCTATGCCTATTTCCAGTCGGGCGAGCTCGACACAGCCATGCCACTTTTCCACGGCCTGATGATGAACGAGGGCAAATATAAAGACCAAGCGAGATATTATTTCGCTCATATCCAATATGTTAAACAAAGATATAATGAGGCTTTGGACAACTTCCGCCTTTTGCGCACCCATAAGGATTTCGCCAAGGTGGTGCCTTCCTACATCATGCAAATCGACTATCTCAAAGGCGATTACGAGTCGGTGATTGCTGACGGTCCCGACTACATTCGGCAGGCCGACAAGAAACGCAAGAGCGAGATGGCGCAGATTGTGGCCGATGCCTATTTCCAGCAGAAAAACTACGACAAAGCCCTTGAATATTACGATATTTACAAGAAAAACCTGAGCCGAGGCGTGTCGCGCGAGGCCTATTATCAGATGGGCGTTAGCAAGATGATGAAAGGCAACTACACTGGAGCCATCGCCGACTTGCAGAAAATCGCGGGCAGCAATGACATCTTGGGGCAATATGCCTCGTATTATTTGGCTTCGTGCTACGCCAAGACCAACGAGCCGAAATATGCCCGAAGCGCGTTCCACACGGCTTATTCCGCCGGTTTCGACAAGGAACTCAGCGAGGAGGCTTTGTTTGATTATGCCCGCCTGAGCCTCATTCCCGGTGCCGACCCCTTCAACGAGGCCGTCGGATTGTTGGACAATTTCATCGTCGAACATCCGGATTCGGAGCGTAAGGCAGAGGTGGAGGAGATGGCCATCTATTTGTTGCTCAACGCGAAAGAAAACGAAGAAGCCCTGAGCCGCCTCGAAGCCATGAAGAAGAAAAGCGCGGAGTTGCAGACCGTTTACAACGACCTGTTGTATGCCACGGGCATCGACAATTACCAGAAGGGCTATTACGACAAGGCGCAGGTGTATTTTTCCAAAGTCCTGAACAGCCGCCAAAGCGCGACCCACAAGGCGCAGGCCTGTTTTTGGATGGGTGAGTCGGCCTACCAAATGGGCGACCATGCCACGGCAGGCAAGTATCTGACCCAGTTCAAGGCCATGAACGCCGCTACGGGTCTGCCCGAATATGCCCTCGCCGACTACGATTTGGGTTACATCTACTACCAAAAACCTGACTATGATGCCGCCGAAACCTGTTTCCGCCGCTTCATCCAATCCGCCAACGACACGCAAAAGGATTTGAAATCAGACGCTTACATCCGTTTGGGCGATTGCTTCTACATGGAGCGTAACTACACCAACGCCATCAATTATTACGACCTTGCCACCCGCATTGGTAAGCGCAATGCCGATTACGCGCTTTACCAGCAAGGGCTTTGCTATGGTGCGAAAGGCGATGTGAATCAGAAGATTAACATGCTCAATGATTTGGTGCAGACTTATCCAAGCACGCCATATTATGAGCAGGCTTTGTTCGAGATTGGCAACACTTATCTCGTCCACGGCGACAAACGCTCGGCCATCGCCAATTTCAACCGCCTCATCAAAGACCGTCCGCGCTCCACCTACACGCGCCAAGCCATGATGAAGGTCGGAATGATTTATTACAACAACAACCAGTACGACCAAGCCTTGACCAATTTGAAGAATTTGGTGGCTACTTATCCTAACACCGATGAATCGCGCGAGGCTTTGAGCATCATCCGCAGTATCTTCATGGAACAGAACAAGTTGGATGAGTATTTTGGCTATGTCAACACCAACGGCGGTCAGGTGAAGGTGACGCAACAGGATTCTTTGGCATTCGCCAATGCGGAGAACTTCTATCTCGAT
This sequence comes from uncultured Bacteroidia bacterium, assembly GCA_902769815.1. Taxonomy (GTDB): domain Bacteria; phylum Bacteroidota; class Bacteroidia; order Bacteroidales; family F082; genus Limimorpha. The sequence goes on from CACXQO010000032.1 coordinate 3,269, forward strand.
GGTCGCTATCAGCAAGCCCAAACCGCGCTGCAATATTATTTCGACAATTTCAGCAACGGAGCCTATTCGCTGAAGGCGCATTATTACGCCCTTGAATGTGCCGAAAAGGTCGGGACGGAGGACCAAGTCGTCACACACCTTAATTATATATTGTCGCAGCCCGATAACGACTACACCGACAACGCCCTGCTGAAAATGGCCCGCATCGAGTACGAAAAGGGCGATTACCAAAAGGCAGGTGAATACTATGAACGCCTGTCGCGCATCACCGAGGAGCCGCTGAAACGCCTCGAAGCCCTTGAAGGCAGCATGAAGAGCAACTTCTTCCTCGTCAATTACGACAAGGCCATTGAGATGGGCGAAAGTCTGCGCGTTTCCCGCGACCTGACCGACGAGCAGGTGAACCAAATCAACCACATCATGGGCAAGTCGTATTTCGAGAAGGGCAATTATACCGCTGCCATCGAGCTACTCGACAAGAGTGCCCGCAACGATAAGTCGGTGTATGGGGCCGAAAGCGCGTATTATTCCGCCGTGGCCTCCCTCAAGTTGAAGAAGTATGACGAGGCCGAAAACAAGGTCTTCGACATCGCCGACAACTTCTCGAAATATGATTACTGGGTCGCCAAGTCGTTCATCGCGCTCGCCGATGTGTATGTGGCCAAGGAGAACTATTTTCAAGCCAAGGAAACACTTCGCAGCGTTATCGACAATTACAAAGGCAACGACCTGAAACAAGAAGCCCGCGCCAAACTTGCCGAAGTGGAGCGCAAGGAACCCAAAGTGAGCAACAGCAACGGCATAGAACCCATTGAACCCGAATGAGTCCCGAAGGGACGAACAGAACACAACGGGCGACGCGAGTCCCCGCCAAAATAGCAACAATCCAGCCCCGTAAGGGCGACATATCAATAAGCAGGCGACGTAAGTCCCTGCGTAACCCGAAAGGGGGAACGCGACGTAAGTCCCTGCTCTAACACCAAGACAATGAAGAAGATAATAGCAATCCTGACCCTCGCTCTAATGAGCCTGACCGCCTTCGCCCAACACGACGAACAAGTCACCGTGGAAGGCAAATACCGTCCCAAGGTAAACAAAGTCAACAAGTTGCAGTTGCAGCCTGAAACGCCGCAACCCTCGTATAACTATCCTAATTCCGAGGTGAATCCCATCGAGGCCAAACAAAAATTCGCCTTGGATTTAGAGAAAATTGCCCCAACAGGCTTCGCCGCGAAGAAAGACCAGATCGTCACTCCGACCAACAACTTCCTCATGGCTGGCCTCGGCACACGCCTCTCGCCGATTTTCCTTTACAAGCACAACTCCATGTTGACCAAGACTTTAGGACTCGGTGTGGGCGTGAAGCACAACTCCTCGTGGCTGAACATCAAGGATTATGCGCCATCGAGTTATATGAACAATGCTTTCGATATTAGTCTGTCAACCAGTAAGTTCGAAGGTTTTCAAATCGATGGCGGCGTGTATTACAAGAATGACATGTACCACTACTATGGCGTCAATCTTTCTGAAATGCCTTTGACGGATGCTCAAATCGAGCAGTATTGTCCACGTCAGGCCTACAACACCGTTGGCGGTCATCTTGGCTTGGCTTCCACCACGACCAATATCGGCGAACTGAGTCACAATGCCCATTTGGATTATTTCTATCTCTTTGACCGTGAGCATAATATCGACTTAGGTTACACCCTTGGCTATGCCGATAATTTCTGGGGCGACAAGAGCCATCCGCAGAAGTTGGGCCTTGATTTGGGTTTCCATTACGACTATTGCATGGGTCAAGTCAACAACCTCTTCGTCGTCGACCGTATCTGGTTCAAAGTCAATCCTTTCTTTGAGATGAGCGACGAGTTTTATAGCCTTCATCTCGGTCTGTGTTTGGATGGTACGACCAAGTACACGGATGAGGACGAGTTTTTGGCCGTCCGCCCCGATTTGAGCGGTAGTCTGTTCGTTTTGGACAAGAAACTGGAGTTCTATGCTGGATTGAAGGGCGGTCGTGAGATGTTGCGTTTCAGTGAAATTGTCAACGAAAACCCCTTTGTTTCCCCTGACATTAACCCCTCGTTGTGTACGAAGAATGTCAAACTCGGCTTTGACGGCGGTGTGCGCACCAATATTGCCGAAATCGTCGATTTGCATTTGGGCGTGCGCTATCGCCATACTGAAAACGACCCGTTCTATGTTCTGAAATATGAATTTGTTGATAATGAAGTAATTAATAATAAGTTTGATTTGCTTTACGATGAAACTAAATTAGTGACCATTTTGGCTGATGTTCGCGTGAAGTTGCGCAACAGCTTGACAGCCGATTTGGGCTTTGCTTACAACAACTGCAAACCGACAACCGAGGAATACGCTTGGTATCGCCCCACCACGGAAGGCAAACTGAAACTGACATACGATTTCAACGACAAGCTGTCTTTCAATACGAGTTTCCTCTATCAAGGCGGACGCTATGCCTTGGTGCAAGGCGATTCCGGCTCAAATGATTGACAATGTGGCTTGCCAGAAATACCAACTTTATTACAATTATCCCGTCACGGGCATACAGTTCTTCGCTGGCGTGAAGTTGAGATTCTGAGTTTTTTAAAACATCAATTATCAGCAATTTATCACGAATTTTCGGAAATTGTTTTTGAAAATTCGTGTTCAATTCATGGAAATTCGTGTGTGAAAACAAAATGGATTTGAAGCCTTAAAAAGCCGCTTATTTCAAAAATCGATTTCTTTTTGTTTCGGTGTGCGAAAAAATGACCGTTTCCAAAATTTGCCCATTTTCAGCCCCGTAGAGGCGTTTTTGCCGAAAACCAAATTTCTCAACTTTTTTGGGTGTCGTGCCGAAAAATTGTGTATCTTTGCACCTTTATTTGAAAACAGCAAAATTTCCGAAAATGACTGAAGAAGAGAAAAGAGAATTGGCAAGCGAGGAATATGGTGCCAGTAAAATCCAAGTGCTTGAAGGCTTGGAGGCTGTGCGTAAGCGTCCGGCCATGTATATCGGCGACGTGCATTTCCGTGGCTTGCACCATTTGGTATATGAGGTGGTCGACAACTCCATCGATGAGGCTATGGCGGGCTATGCTGGCGGCAAGTTCGACAAGGGTTCCTATAAGGTGTCTGGCGGTCTGCATGGCGTGGGTGTCAGTTGCGTGAACGCCCTTTCGACGCACCTCACCGCTGAGGTTTATCGCGAAGGCCAGATTTTCAAGCAGGAATATGAGTGTGGCAAGCCGCTCTACGATGTGAAAGTGGTGGGCACGACCAAGCTGAACGGTACCCGTATCACCTTCCAGCCCGACGGCTCGATTTTCCAAACCACGGAATACGACTACAGCACTTTGGCCAACCGTATGCGCGAGTTGGCGTTCCTCAACCACGGCATCACCATCCAACTCACCGATGAGCGTGAGAAAATGGAAAACGGCGAATATCGCAGCGAAACCTTTTATTCTGAAAACGGCCTCGTTGATTTCATCGCTTACCTCGACGCCAACCGCGAGAAACTCATTCCCGAACCGATTTACATTAGCGGCGAAAGGAACAATGTGCCTGTTGAGATCGCATTGGAATACAATAACGAGTACAAGGAGAACCTGCACTCTTATGTCAACAATATCAATACAATAGAAGGCGGAACACACCTGCAAGGCTTCCGCTCGGGCTTGACGCGCTCCTTCAACGCTTACGCCGAAAAGAGTGGTCTGCTTGAGAAATTGGAGAAACTGAAGGTGAAGATTTCGCCCGACGATTTCCGTGAAGGCTTGACGGCTGTCATTTCGGTGAAGGTGCCGGAGCCTCAGTTTGAGGGCCAGACCAAGACCAAACTCGGCAACGATGAGGTGATGGGTATCGTCAATTCCATTGTGGGTCAGCAACTTTCAGACTATTTGGAGGAACATCCCAAAGAGGCCAAGACCATATTCGACAAGGTGACTTTGGCCGCCCAAGCTCGCCAAGCCGCCCGCAACGCCCGCGAAAAGGTGCAGCGCAAGGGAGCACTTTCGGGATTCAGTCTGCCGGGCAAGTTGGCCGACTGTTCCGACCGCGACCCCGCCAAGACGGAACTTTATCTCGTTGAGGGTGACTCAGCTGGCGGTTCAGCCAAGCAAGGCCGCGACCGTAATTTCCAAGCCATTCTGCCTTTGCGCGGTAAGATTCTGAACGTCGAGAAGGCGATGGAACACCGTGTGTTCGACAGCGAGGAAATCAGGAACATCTATACTGCTCTCGGCGTGACCATTGGCACAGAGGAGGACAGTAAAGCTCTGAATATGGAGAAGTTGCGCTACCACAAAGTCATCATTATGACTGATGCCGATGTGGACGGCAGCCACATCACCACATTGATTTTGACCTTCTTCTTCCGCTACATGCGTGAACTGATTGAGAACGGCTATGTGTATTGTGCCACGCCGCCTTTGTATCTCATCAAGCGCGGCACCAAGCCCGTCCGCTACTGCTGGACCGACGACGAGCGTTTCGCAGCGATGGCCGAACTGACCAAAAACGGCACAGTTGGCGGTTACGACGTGCAGCGTTATAAAGGTCTCGGTGAGATGAATCCTGAGCAACTTTGGGAGACCACTATGGATCCGGCTCACCGCACTTTGCGCCAAGTGACCATCGAGAACGCGATGGAAGCCGACCACATCTTCTCCATGCTGATGGGCGACGAAGTAGGCCCACGTCGTGAGTTCATCGAGCAGAACGCCACATACGCGAATATCGATGCGTAATCATTGGAATTCAATATGATACGGAAAAGGAGAGCCGTTTGGTTCTCCTTTTTTGATGCCTAATTCTAAAAATCCACCCTCGCACTCCTTCCGTGGATACGGAATCCCAGAGTTCAAGAGGGTGGATTTGAGGGTTATACGTTATTCCACTTAAATGGGATTATTCTATGGAACGCACAGGACGGACAGAAAGACCTGCGTAGCGAGGTTCGCCGCCAGTGCCAACAGCGCCCGAACCGAAGCTCAATCGATTCCCACAATCCGGGTGCCAAAAAAGCGAACTCGACCAATAACCGCCTCCCCAATACTGACCATAGAGGAAGGTGTGGGTGGCAGGCAGGAAAATACTGTTGCCGTTTTCCGAAGTGAAGAGTCTACCATACACATCATTTTGCGTAGTCCACGTGCTGGTGGTGTTGTTCTTTAGTTCTTCCCATTCCTCAATGGTGGGTATGCGCCAGCCCGTGCCCCAGTTGGCCGTGGCAGCGTCGTCTTCTGGTTGCAAAATGACCAGTTCGTCAGAATAACCGTTGTAACCGTAGTTGGCGTCGTTGCAATACTTGGTCAAGGTGTTTTCACTGCCGTTGCAATACTTGTAAGTGCTCCAATCGTAATCGGCTTTTGTCGTAGTTTCACCCCATGCGAAGTAACTACCTAAGCCTTCAGGTGTTTCGGCATATACATTACATGTGGCCCACAATGTTCCACTTGGCAAGCCAAGGTCAATGTAGTCGTGGCCGTTGTAAGTACCATTCCCGCTCGGTTGTTTCTCAGTGGTAAATTTTTTATCCGCACCATAATGATAGTCAGAGCCTTTCTTGGCGTATGCGCGGACATGATAAACCGTATTGGGTTTCAGTTCAGTAAGTTTACAGGTGAAAGGCTCGTTCCATTGGGCGGTGGAAAGATGCTCTTCACTTGCAGTTGGGTTTTCTTGGAAGCCCCAGCATACGCCCAACTCCTCAAGTGTAACACCTTCGCTTACAACAACCTCAGCTCCACAAACTGCGGTTTTTGTAGTGATGTCAGAAGGTGTGATAGTGGTAACCGTTACCGTTACGGTCTCGTCATTATTAGGTTCATCTTCCGGTTTGTTACATCCTGCGGTAAATACTACCGCCGCCATTAGCATTACGGCTGCTACTGCCTTCATCATTTTGTTCATATTGGTTGAATTTTAAGATTTATAGTTGCTCAAATCTTTAGACAATAAACGTTGTTCGCAACAGCGTTGCAAAAATCGGAATACGAGAAAGAATGTGTGCTTACAAATTGTCAAAACTGACTTACAAATGATATATTGTAAGCAGATTTATAGCTGATTGCGGCTTTTCCACTCGGAAGGCGTCATGCCGACGATGGCCTTGAAGGTGCGGAAGAAGGTCGTTTCGTTCGCAAATCCCGACTCCATCCAAACCTCTGAGGCGCGGGTGCCGGGCTGGTTGAGCAATCGCTTGGCGTGCTCAACGCGATAGGTGTTGACGAACTGGCTGAACGAGCAGTGGCGCAGGTTGTTGATGCAGGCCGATAGTGTGTTGCGGTTGCAACCTACCGTCGTCGCCACATCTGACAATTTCAGTCCGCTGTTCAAGTAAAGGTGCTCTTCCTCCATCAGTTGGCAAACGCGCTGCAGCAGTTCGCCATCTGCAACGCTAATCGCTGAGGCAGTCGGATTTTCCGTTTCATTGGCCTCGCTCACTTCTTCCACCAATTCGTCTTTGCATTGTGTTGCCTTTCGCGTGCGAATAATAAGGTACACGATCAATGCAGCCACAAGTGCCAAACCTATTCCCATCCACAGCCAAGGGAACGAGGCACGGGCGGCCAGCAAAGGCGCATCAGGATTGACGCGCAACACCACTACAGACTTGAGTGGATAGTAGTTGGAATTGTCGAGGCCACCGGCAAGGATGAGGTTGCCATCATCATTGAGGACAGGCCAACAGAGGCCCATGTTAGGCAGCGGGTCGGTATAATAGAGCGTCAATGGCGCTGGATTCTCCGTATAATCCACGCGCAACACATAGACCTTTTTGATTTGTCGGTTAAAGCCCACCAAATAGCCTCGTCCGCGCTTCCTGTCCACCACGGGAAAATGATAATGGATGCTGTCGCCTTGGAACATTGTTGGCACTGCGCATGTGGTAGAAAGCAGGCTGAAGTTGGTGCCACTGGTCTTGACGAAGCCTATTTGGTTTTCGGCGTTTTTCACGTGCAGCAAGTAAGCGTAGTCGTCGGCAACCTCGTCGCCGATGAAACAGAAATCGCTTATTCGAGGAATGTCGTAGTCCAACGGACGCCATTCGTCAAGCAGAGGCGCGTGGAAAGGCTCGCCCCATAGTTGGTCAACGATGATGCTGTCAGGACGAATGCCTCTGGTGTGTTTTGTATCCAAACTACTGAATATCATCACATTGTCTTTTGCCGTGCGCAAAATATAGGGACAGGAACGCTTTGCAGCCACCTCCTTGACGCGAACAAAAGTCGAGTGGCCGTCAAACAGTTCGATGCAGTCATCGCTATACCAGTTACCTGAAATCACCACACGTCCGCTGTCGATTTCGGTGGCGGAAAAGTTGCTGCGCTTCATGTCCATGCAGCCAAAGCCTTCAAAGGTGTGGGTAGCAGGGTCGTACCATTCTGCCGGGTAGGTCTGCCCGATGCCCAACGGTTCATTGGCACCGCCACAGGCCAGCACTTTGCCAGATTTCATAGGAACGACAATGCCGAAGTCGTGCGCATAGACCGTTTGCACCGTATGCCAAGTGCCTCCGCTGAAATACTCTGCCGTGGCCGTTGGGACGAAGCCTGTGGTGTGCCCCCCGATGACTGTCAGTTCGCCATTGACAATGAAGGTGCAGTGGCCGTAACGTGGGATATTGAGGTCGGGTAGTTGCTTGGTTTCCAGCTTTTTTTGGGTCAGGCCTACACTCTCCGACGAGTGCATTGCAAGCAAGGATGCCGATGCCAGTAGGATGATTATTATAATAAGGTATTTTTTCATCAGACTTTGAACAAGAGTGCAAAGATAATTATTTTATTTCTCTTGTCCATTTCAAGTTTTATTCCTCTCACAAAAACATCACGAAATAGACAGGTATGTAAATGATCGTTCCCTTGGCCTCCCATTTCTGGCCGTTTGATAAAACGATGCCCTTATTGATATGATAGTCAGGTGTTTGGGTGAAGTGCGTCAGTGCGACATGTATTTTATAGTCTTTCCCAGACTTCACCTCGATAGGCAACACTGAGAGATTGTCGTAGTCGTCGATGAGAAAATCCACTTCGCCGTGGTGCTTGTTGTCGTAATAAAACAGATTGTGGCCATGTGCCTTCAGCTCTTGGGCAACCACCGACTCGTAAACAGAGCCTAAATTGATGCTTGGCGTATCTTCGAGTATGGGCAGGATGTTGGTTTTGTACAAAATGTTGGTCAGTAGTCCGACATCATTCAAATAGAGTTTCAACAAATTTTTCCGCGCCGATTCCACCAAAGGGAATCTTGGATTGGAAATGGCCTTCACTTCAAGCGCAATGCCAGAAGAAATCAGATAGTCGAATTCGTCTTGATAATCAGAGAATTGCTTCCCTGCCTTGTTCTCTATATCCTTTACCACGACACGCTTTTTCTTGTTTTCGAGGTTGGAAGGAATCATTTGGAACACGTTTTGGATTTTCAGTTTGTGCTCGGCATCATAACGCGAGGCATCTGCACCATAATAACGATGGATTTCGGTTTGTATGCGCCTCAGTTTCATAATATTTCGTTCTGAGAGATAGGAATTTATGGCATCAGGAAGGCCGCCGGTCAGAAGATATTCACGGAAAAGTGTCATCATCCTTTGGTGAAGGGAGTCGTCAAGGCTTTGCTGCGCAAGAAATTTATCCCGCACAAACGAAATGGTTTCCTCGTTAAATCCATTTGCCCAAAGAAACTCCTCGAAATCAAGTGGATACATCTGCAAGGTTTCAATGCTTCCTATTGGAATGCTCGGCGTTTGGAGCAAAGTCACGCCAAGCAGCGAACCGCTACAGATGTAGGTGTATCTGTCATCGTCTTTCAGGAACTTCAACAATGTGAGGAACACGGGATAGGCTTGGATTTCGTCCAAAAAAACAAGTGTGTTTTCCTTTTTGCGCAGTTTGTTTCCAGCAAAGGTGCCGAGCATGGTGTAAAAGTCAATTACGCTCCGTACATTGGCAAACATACGGCTACCTGTACTGTCGGCCTGTAGATTGATTTCCACATAATTGGGAAACAATTTCTTGCCCACATGTCGGATGATATAGGTCTTTCCGATTTGTCGGGCTCCGTCAACCAGTAGGATTTTGTTCGATGGAGCAGACAAGAATTGAGTGATTTCTTCCTCTATTTTTCGCTTCAACATTTTCGTATCTGATTTTTGAACGCAAAAATACTCATTTTTTGGATATTACAATAATAAATAGTGAAATTTTTGTCATTTTTCCACCCATTTTTTAGTCTGTTTTTGTCATTTTTCCACCCAATTTTTAGCCTGTTTTTGTCATTTTTCCACCCGATGTTTTCTTTGGAAAAAATGGCACAAGAATTTTTTCATCCTCTCTGCTTGTATGTTTCAAATTAAATCGTGACCTTTGCCCAATAAATTTCAAACGTATGGAAACATTCAAAAAAGGGGAGAAGATTGGCAAATATGTCATCAACTCGTTCATAAAGAAAGGCATTGTGGCTGAGTCATATACGGTGCTTGGGCCTGACGACATGATGTATTTTATGAAGGTGTTCGACCTCAGAAGCATCCCTCGCGAGCAACTGTTTGAGGGCAAGGAGGTCTACGAAATCCAACTCTGCAAAGAATTGAACACCGACGAGAACCAGAACGTCATCCGCTATGTCGACAACGGCGAGGTGCGCAAGGGCAACCAAACCTTCCATTATTTGGTGACGGAGTTCTATCGCGGCGTGCTGCTGTCGGAGGCGGTCACTTCTGAGGGCCCTTTCGACTTGGAGGATGCTGTACAGATTACCTTGTGTGTGCTAAGCGGTCTGTCGTTCATCCATTCCCGTGCATTGATACACAACGATATACGTCCGTCAAACATCATGCTCCAAGAACTTGAGGACGGTATGCTGATGCCCACCATCATCGACTTGGGGCACATTTCTTACATGGTGAAAGGTCGCCCGACTTTCTCCGTTGAGGACTTGAAGCCGTTTTTCCGCGCTCCCGAGACCTTCCGCGCGGTGTATACGGTGAAAAGCGACATCTTCTCCACGGGTGCGCTGCTCTATTTCCTGATTTTCGGCAAGTCGCCGTGGGAAGTGGATTTGGCGGCTGCCAATGGCGACAAGAAGTTGGTGGCCGATGCCGTGAAGAAGGCGCGGAAACAAGACCTCGTTTTGGAAACTGAGGAGGTGCAACTGCCTGATTACATGAAGGCTATCTTGTTGAAAGCCTTGGCCAAAAAGCCTGACGATCGTTTCGCTTCGGCTGCCGATTTTGCGCAGGCTTTGTTGGAGCAGGTGATGCCCGAATTGGCGAAAAAGATGGAGGAGGAGAACCCCAACCCGCAGGCCGAAACACCAGACCATGACAACAGCGGCCCGACCATCACTTTCAAGAAAGGCTCAGGTAGCGGCTTCGACAATGTGACGGGTCGCGACGAACTGAAGGAACAGTTGCGCAAGGAGGTGCTTTTTGCCCTTCAAAATCCCGAAAAGGCGAAGTTGTACAAGTTGCCGGCCATCAACGGCGTGCTGCTTTATGGTCCTCCCGGATGTGGCAAAAGCCTTGTGCTTGAGAGTTTTGCGGAAGAGTTGGGCTTCAATTATTCCATCATCAAGGGCGTGGAGATGGGGCATATCTATCAGGACGGCGTGCTCGACAACCTGCAACGGGTGTTCGATGCCGCCGAAATCAAGGCTCCGTTTGTGCTTTGCTTTGACGAAATTGAGTTCATTGCGCCCAATCCCAACGGCGAGGGCGAGGATAGCAACATCACGCAGCAAATTTCGGCCTTGTTCGGCATGATGAACAATTGTTCCAAGAAAGGTATCCTCGTGGTGGCCACCACCAACCGCCCCGACCTCATCGACCAAGCCATCATGCGTGTGGGCTGTTTCGACCGCGTGTTTTTCGTGCCACAGCCTGATTTTGAGGCGCGTAAGGACATTTTCATCGACCACCTGAAAGAGCGTCCCTGCGAGGAATTGGACTTTGATGAATTAGCCAAAATGTCAGACGATTTCAACGCGGGCGACATCACGGAGGCCGTCAATGAGGCCGCCATGACTGCTGCCTATAACGATGTGCCGATTTCGCAGAAAATCCTCGTCGACGTGCTGAAATACAAGAACCCGACCTATTCCACCAAGACGCGCATCGGTTTCAACAAGAATTGAAAATGAAAGTTAAACAATTGGTTTCCAAATATTTGAAGTCGCAAGGAATGGTTGCGAAAAAGAATGATTTAGGCCTGAATTTCACCTACGACGGCTGGAATTTCCTCCTTTGGAACGATGTCGACGACCCGCTCTTTTTCCGTTTGATTCTGCCTGGCGTTTTCGATGTGACGGACGACAATTTTGCGAAGGCCATCATGGCTTGCAACAAGGTCAATTGGGACTTCAAAGTGGTGAAGGCGGTACTCTATGACTTTGAGGATGAGCATGATAAAGGGGCTTCAGTATGGATTTGTTATGAGCAGCAACTTGATACTGAGCCACAACTTGAGGAATTGATTCCACGCGCTGTCCACAGCCTCATTTCCGCCGCCGATGCGTTTAACAAAGAAATGACAGAAGAATAATATTTAATTCTATGAAAATCAAATTCTTACTAATTTCAATGCTGTTAGCAAACATGGCTGTCGCCCAATACGCACCCGCTGGCGACAAAATCAAGACGAGATGGGCGGAGCAAGTCGCGCCCGAAAACGCCCTGCCCGAATATCCGCGTCCGATGATGGTGCGCCCCGTGTGGAAAAACCTCAACGGTCTTTGGCAATACGCCATCACTGCGAAAGGGGAGAAGGCACCACAGAAATATGAGGGTGACATCCTCGTGCCGTTTTGCATCGAGTCGTCGCTGTCGGGTGTGCAAAAAGAGGTCGGACCTGACAATGCGCTTTGGTATCAGAAGACTTTCGACGTTCCTGCCCTTTGGAAAAATGGTCGCATCCTGCTTCATTTCGGTGCCGTCGACTGGATGGCCGATGTTTGGGTGAACGACATCAAAGTTGGTTCACACACAGGAGGTTACACGCTTTTCACTTTCGACATCACACAGGCATTGCAAGGGAAACAAAATAACCTCGTTGTCCGCGTTTGGGACCCGACCAACAGCAGTTACATCCCTCATGGAAAGCAAGTTACAAAGCCAAGAGGAATTTTCTACACTTCCGTGACGGGCATTTGGCAGACAGTTTGGCTTGAAAATGTGCCTGAAGATTACATCCAAAATCTCGTCACCACACCCGATTTCGACAAGGCAACGGTGAGCGTGGATGTGGATTTCACCAACCCGACCAAGGACGATTTGTACCAAGTGGAGGTGTCGTTTGAGGGCGAAACTGTCGCTATGGGCAAGTCCATCAACGGGCAGCCTGTGGAGGTCAACATGCCGGAAGAGTTTCTCCGCTGGACACCCGACCATCCTTTCCTTTATGACATGAAAGTCAAGGTGTTGCGCAAAGGAAAAGTGATTGACGAGGTAGACAGTTATTTCGCCATGCGCAGTTTCGGCACGCAGCGCGACGAAAGTGGCATAGTGCGCCTCACTTTGAACGGCCTCCCGATTTTTCATTTCGGCCCGCTCGACCAAGGCTGGTGGCCTGATGGCCTCTACACTGCGCCCACCGATGAGGCTTTAGCCTACGATGTGCAGAAAACCAAAGACTTGGGCTTCAACATGATACGAAAGCATGTGAAAGTGGAGCCTGCGCGTTGGTACTACCATTGCGACCGCATCGGCCTCATCGTTTGGCAAGACATGCCGAGCGGCGGTCGCGGACCTGAGTGGCAAACGACGCAGTATTATCAAGGTCCTGAGAGCCTGCGCACGCTCGAATCGGAGGAATGTTACAAAAAGGAGTGGACGGAAATCATAAACACATTGAAATCAGTGCCGTGCATTGGGGTTTGGGTGCCGTTCAACGAGTCGTGGGGGCAGTTCAAGACGCCTGAAATCGTCGAAATGACCAAGAAACTCGACCCGACGCGCCTCGTGAATCCCGCTTCAGGAGGAAATTTCTACACCTGCGGCGACATTCTCGACCTTCACCACTATCCCGAGCCGAAGATGGTGCTTTACGACCCGACGCGCGCCACGGTTTTGGGCGAATATGGCGGCATCGGGCGCAAGGTGGATGACCACACTTGGGTGAAAGACCAAGGCTGGGGCTATGTGGAGTTTGACACCGAGGAAAAGGTGACCGACACCTACGTTGAATACGCCAATATGCTGTATAAGATGGCTTTCCAAGGTTTTTCGGCGGCGGTTTACACGCAAACCACCGATTGCGAAACCGAACTCAACGGCTTGATGACTTACGACCGCGCGGTCGTCAAAATGGACGAAAAGCGGTTGTTGCAAATCAATCGGAAAATCAGCCACGCTTTGGCGGAGTGATCTTGTAGGGATGTCACATTGTGGCAGTCGTTCCCTGGACATTTTTGCGGCTCCATGACAAGACGGCCCTACAAACCAATATTCCAATTTCGGGCGGAATCGATGAATTTTTCTTCGATTCCGCCCACTTTTATATAGAATCTGGGCGGAATCGATGATTTTTTGCTCGATTCCGCCCAGTTTCTGATTTTTTAGTCTTCAAACAAGTCGTCCAAAGTGAGTTGAAAGGCCATTTCCGAAACATAACTGTTTTGCGAGGCTCCGTTGGCGGTGATGAGGGTGGGGAGTATGCCGCAGCGAGTTCCGGTTTGTTCCACGAAGGCGGCACGGCGTTTCCTGATTTTTGCAGCTTCCTCTTTGTCAAGTAGATATGCGCCTTCGCTGTATTTGATTTCGCAGAGGTTGATCATCTTGTCGGCGCGCTCGATGATGAGGTCGATTTGGGTTTTGTCGTTCTTCGCCTTGCTGCGCCAAGCGTAGTATTCCGTCCCGATGCCGTCGATTCGGAGGGCTTTCTTGATTTGCGGGATGTGTGCCATGCAAAGCCGCTCGAAGGCGTGGCCGTACCATGTGTTGACGGTCGGGGTGCCGAGGTGATGAAGCCAATATTGCTGGTCCTCAAATTGTTTGGTGGCGAAAGTGAGGTGAAACAGCGTGAAGAAATCGGTGAGCTGGAAGATGCCGCCCGTCGCCTTGATTTTCTTCTCGCGGGTGTGGTAGCGGCGGATGAGGTCGCAGTTTTCGAGGTCTTCCAATTGGTTGCTGATATGCCCGTTGTCGGCGGTTTTCAGTTTCTTGGTGAGTTCCACGCGGGTGAGGCCTTTTTTGTTGGCCGCCAATTGCGCGATGATTTTCAGATAAGGTTTCTCGTTGTCAAACAGCGACTTATACAGCGATTCGTATTCAGAAGCCAGTTCGCCGCCCTTGCTGAAACACAGCCTGTCTATGTTTTGGGCAAGGCTTTCGGTGTTCTTCAGAAGGCTCAGATAGTAAGGCACGCCACCGAGCATCATATAGGCTTGGGCTGTCATTTGGCGTGTCCAGTGGAAGTCGTTGGCATTCAGGTAGTTTTCAGTTTCTTTTAGGGTGAAGGGCGCAAGATGTATGCTGTGTGTCAGGCGGTTGTGAAGCCCGCCACGGTTGTTGATGATGTTGCGCACCATCCACGAAGTGGCACTGCCGCAAACGATGAGTTTCACCTCGTCGCGCAACGAGGCCCAAGTGTTCCAAAACTGCCCCAAAGCCCGCACGAAAGCGCCGCCTTTCCTGTCGAAACACGGAAGTTCGTCGATGAAAATGACGCAAGGCTGGCCGTTTTTTGCTTTTTGCGTCATCAGTTCCTGCAAGGCGTGGAACAATTCTAACCAATTGGACGACAGCGGTTTCTCGTAGCCATATTCGCGCAGCGCGATTTGGAAGGCCGACACTTGTTCCGACTTTTTCCCGTAGAGCAGCCCGGAGACGGAAAACGTCAGTTCGTCTTTCATCACTTGGTTGATGAGAAAGGTTTTCCCGACGCGCCTCCGCCCGTAGAGGCCGATGAACTCGGCGTGGTTTGAGCCGATGTATTCCCGCAGCAGGGCAGTTTCTTTTTCTCTTCCTATTAAAGTAGCCATAACCAATTCAATTTCGCCGCAAAAATAATAAATTTCGGGCGGAATCGATGAAATTTTCTT
>CACXQO010000033.1 GCA_902769815.1 uncultured Bacteroidia bacterium
TGGCGCACCGCTTGGGAGCGGATTATTCACCCTGCTTTTGGCCAGTGTTGGCTATGCAGCAATAAACAAACAAAAGAAACAACAAAAGTAAAAAGGAGAATATAAAATGAAGAAAATCAGCATGATTCTGATGGCTTTTGCATTGGCCATGATGATGTCGCAATGCAAGAAAAACGAAGTGCAACCGACTTCCAACGATGAGGTCGTGACCATCACCCTTGACGTGAATAACAATGACGGTTCAAAAGTGGTAGTAAACACCACTACGGGTACGGTCAACTTTGAAAACGGAGACAAGATTTATGTGGGCAGCGGTGGCAAGTATGTCGGATTCTTGACCCACAACGGCACCAATTTCAGCGGCAATATCACCAACCCGACGGAAAACCAACCTTTACAGTTCTATTTCCTCGGTAATGTAACTCCGACAGAAACACTTTCAGCAGGCACAACGGAAGAGTGTTCTGTGATTATCAGCGACCAAACAGAGCATTTGCCCGTGATTTCATGCGCAGCATCCAACGAAAACTATGTTTCGGGTGTAACGGCCTATTCGGCACATTTGCTGAACAAGTGCGCTTTGGTGAAGTTCAATGTAACTACGCCATCCAATTCGCCTATTTGCATTACAGGAATGAAAAACAAGGTGATGGTGGATTTCACACAAAACACGATGACACCTAGCATGGATGGTGAAGGCGTGATTATGCTCCCCGCTGGAAGTGGCGAGAATGTTGAGAAATGGGCGATATTGCTGCCGCAAGAGGCTTTGGAGGAAGGAGAGGAAGGGTCGGCTTATTCCAGACACGGTGATTATACGGGCATTCGCCCAACGATTCCTAGTATTACGAATAATGGATATTTATCTCAAGGAATAAGTATTGAAGTCAATACTATTGTTGTTTCTGAAGTTCCAATTGGAGCCATTAATGGGTTATTTACCATAAATTCAAATGGGGATAAAGTGTATTTTTCACAAGGGAATCTCCAATATATTGGTAGTGCTTCAACACCTTATTGGAGATTTGCTGAAAAACAATGGGATTATTTTGGAGTTGATAATCAAGGTGGTGCTTCGCAATTCATAGATAGAGATTTATTCGGATGGGGTACAAGTGGTTATAATCATGGTGCTGTATGTTATCAACCATGGTCATATAGCATATCAGACCAAGATTATTATGCATACGGTTTAAGCTGGGCTGATCTTAATGACATGACTGGTCAAGCAGATTGGGGCTTTAATGCTATTTTTAATGGTGGAAATCAAGAAAACCAATGGCGGACTTTACAAACGGGAGAGTGGTCTTGTTTATTGCTAAGTCGCCCTACATCTTCTGGCATTCGTTATGCCAAGGCCAAGGTTAATGGTGTTAATGGAATTATTTTACTTCCTGATAATTGGGATGAATCCTGTTATTCCTTGTATTTACCTGATTATGATAAGACTCCATTTGATGGAAATATAATTTCTTCTTTGGATTGGGAAAGTTTTTTTGAAAGTAATGGCGCGGTTTTCTTACCTGCCTCGTTTAATAACAATAATACAGGAGGTTTTTATTGGTCCGCTTCAGGATACAATTCAAGCAATTCCCATAGTGCTCATTATATGTATTTTAATAATACTAATGCTTCTGCTGATGACGGTTATTATAGTCATAGATATTCTCGACTTGCCGTTCGCCTTGTTCAAGATTATTAAATGACAGAATGTCAATGATAGGCAATACTGTACTGAACCCCGATAGTTAAACAAAACTTTCGGGGTTTGTTATGCAGAAATACTATACTTTTGTGGTCTAAAAATGAGTATCCTATGAATGCTGAAGAATTATTTCAAAAAGTTAGGAATGATTTGCCAATAGAGCATGATTCAGACGACTTTATTTATGATGTAAAGAAGACCTACAAAAGGTATTTTGATGATATTTCAAGTCTTGAAGTAGATGCTTTTGGAGATGAAGAGTTGAGAGATGCTACAATTCAAGATGTCAAAGTCCGAATAAGAAATGTAGTGATGGTGTTGAAAAGATACTATGAAGGGTGTCATAGTGAGGCCTATCAATTGCTGAAAGAACAAATTGTAAAAACTGATGGTTTTTTGGATATTGATGTAATAATTAAAGAAAAAGGCGAATACTATTATCGAGCAAGAAATAATGATGAGAGTATTCGTTCTTTTGAGGATATGTTTCATATTCCAAATAATAAGAGAGGTATAGTGAAAACAGAACGGTTTAGTGCGCCAGGCTATCCTTGTCTTTATTTGGGTAATACGGTTTATGATTGTTGGGAAGAGATGGGACGTCCTTCTTTTGAGGAATTATCTTTTTCGGGTTTTCGGGTCAAGGATGATTTTATGGTGTATGATTTACGAAAACCGGATGAAGTTGCTTTTGAAAAAGGAAATCTACCAAAAACTCTAATACGGCTGGTATATATCATCGCGTGTCAATTTAAAGTCCTTCATAAAACACACACATTTAAACCCGAGTATATTATACCCCAATTGATATTAGAATTGATTATTTCTTCAAATAGAGAGAAAAACAAAAAAGAACGTGGTCTTTATGATTTGCCTTGGGGTGTAGCATATACTTCTACGCATCAGGCAAAAGATTTCCTTTATCAAGAAGATTACTTGGAAAATATTGCGATTCCTGTTGTTGACAGCAGTTTCAAGAATGCTCATTGTGGTTTTTTAGCGTCTTTATTCGAAATTTCAGAACCGATTTGTTATAGATATGAAGAACTTAAAGAAAGGCAGACGGGGTTGTTTTGGGAGCCAATGGAAATAGATGAAAAGGAAAAAATTGCAAGTAAGTATGGGTTAACAAAGTTGGGGTTTATTGAACGAAGGCTGAAAAAGGATACAGAGTATAATTGTTTAGAGTATTTAGTGGTAGACAAGCCCACATTAAGTTTTTCGTACGAAGGAAGGCCAAAGGATGTGATGATAAAGAGTAGTGGTAATTGGTCATTGTCATTTGAGAATCCGCCTGATGAATTTGAGGGTTTGTTTGAATGATTCAAAAGAGTTTTGTTTACCCGTCCTTCCGAATTTGTAATTTGGAAGGCCTAAATATCAGCATTTACAATGCGCAAATGAATAATGCAGCTGCCGTGGTACGACAGCCCTACAGCCTGGGCAGGGTGGTGTAGGGCTGTCACAAGGTTGTTGAGCCTGTCGAAGCACCGTGGCAACTGTTTGTTCGTGTCACATTTATTGATGTTTTTATAGGCAGGGGTTGCATTTCATTTCACCCCTGCCTAATCCGTGACTTGGGCAAGGGAGCGAGGGAACCACGTTAGGGGTGACAGGATATTAGGCAGGCGGTGGAGCACTGCGCAACCCCTGCCGAAAAAATGAAACAAACAATCCGATAAAACAAAAAACGATTACAAATGCCGCCCAAAATCCATCCGCTCGTGAAGGATTCGGATAATTTCCACGCCATCTTCAACGAGAATGTAGAAAATCAAATGCTTGTGAATGCGGTGACCAAATAGTCCTGGCATGATTTCCTTGTATTCCCTGTCCAAATAGGTAGGGTGATTTGCGACATCTTGACAGGCTTCTACCAACTTATGATAATAAAAGTCCGCTTGACCTTCCGACCAAGTTTCTTGTGTGTACAACCAAATGAAATCGAGGTCGTCGACGGCTTTGTTGGAAAAATGGAATTTAGCCATTGCGACGGGAGGCTTTCAGTTGCTTCAAGTGTTCCTCTGGATCAAAGTCCTCACAAATGCCGCTATCAAGGCCTTCTTGGATAGCAGCTTTCAAAAGAGCAATTTTCTTTTCATCCTCCTCCAACCGACGAAGGCCAGCACGAATGACTTCGCTGGCATTGTTGTATCTGCCGCAAAGGATGCTGTTTTTGATAAACTCCTCATAATGAGGACCTAAAGATGCTGTCACTGTCCTACCCATAACACTTGGATTATTGTTTTCGCTGCAAATGTAAGAATATTTCTTAATATGAGAACAAAAAAGCATAGAATTACTTTTTTTCCTATTTTTGCCGCAAATTTTTCAACCTAATAGCAATGAAAAAATCTCTATCAATTTTCACTCTTTTGCTCTTGATGGCCGCCACTGTGCAAGCTCAAGACGAACTCCCCCTGACCCCCTCAAAAGGGGGAAAACCCGACTGGATGAGATGGCACTATCTCTCCGAGGAAGAAATGTACGACACCTCGCGTGGATTGAACTTCGTCGAGACCGACCCGCCGACGGGCGAGCCGCGCTTTGTGGCCGAGTTTGAACCCATGCAGGGCGTGATGATCCGCTACCCCTTGGGCATCCCGACGAGCCTTGTGGCGCAACTTTCGAACAACTGCATGGTGTATTGCATCGTCAGCACCTCGCAACAAAACCAAGCCCAGAACAGTTTCCAAAACGCGGGCGTCAACATGGACAATGTCACTTTTGTCAATGCACAGACCGATTCTTACTGGGTGCGCGACTATGGCCCGTGGTACATCTTTGAGGACCGCAACCCCGCCATCGTCGACAACATTTACAACCGCCCGCGCCCCAACGACGACAACATCTCGGGCGTGTTCGCCAACTTCTGGCAGATTCCCATGTACGGCATGAACCTCCAGCACACCGGCGGCAACATGATGGAGGACGGCAGAGGCCACGGCGTGAGCGACGACCTTGTGTTTCAGGAAAACAATTACAACGAGGAGAATGTCCGAAACAAGATGCGCGACTATCTCGGCATCGACCCCTACCATGTCACCATCGACCCGCAAGGCGACTATATCGCCCACGTCGATTGCTGGGGCAAATACCTCGCTCCCGACAAAATCTTGATTGCGCAACTGCCGCAAAGCAATCCCCGCTACCAGTATTATGAAGAAGTGGCCGAATACTTCGAGAACACCAACTGCTGCTGGGGGTATCCCTACCATGTGTATCGCGTCCAAGAACCCGGCGGCTACACTTTGGCCCCCTACACCAACAGTCTGATTCTCAACAAGACCGTGTATGTGCCGTTAGGCTCCAACAGCAACTACAACAACCAAGCCTTGGCCGTATATCAGGAAGCCATGCCGGGCTACGAAATCGTCGGCGTGACCAACAACACCAACACCCCTTGGGAAAACACCGATGCCCTCCACTGCCGCACCCGTGGCGTGATGGATTTCAATATGCTCTTTGTGGACCACCGTGATGTGCTGCACGGCGAGCAAGAATGGCAGGAATCCATTCCCGTTGTTTCCAAGTTTATCGCTTACAGCGGTGCCAATTTGAAGCAAGACTCACTCCTTATTTATTATAGCATTGATGGTGGCACCTACCAAACGGCCCACATGACTGCTACGGGCAATCCCGACGAATATGTCGGCTACATTACAGGCTATCAAGGTGGTTCCGAGATTGACTATTATGTGTTTGGTGCCGATGAATCGGGACACCGCTACACGCAGCCCGTCTTCGCCGACCTCGACCCGCACCATTTCACGATGGAGGCGCATCAGCCGGCAGGCGAGTTGGTGATTACACCTGATACGCTGTGGTTTGAACAAATGGGACAACAAAGACAGTTTAATATCATCAACGAAACGAACGAAGCTGTCACCATAATAGATGTGGTTCCCGAAGTGCCGAGTTTCAATCTTTGGGAAAACACTTTCCCTTACACCTTGCAAGCAGGAGAAACGCTAACGGTTACCATAGATTACCAAACTGCACCTGGTAAAGATACCTATATTCCTTACGAGATTCTAGTTCGGACCACATTGGGTGACCGGATTGTGATGGGTATGGTGTTGAACACATCCCTTGACAGCGGTTTCGTGATTGTGGGTGCGCCCGTTGTGGAATTCAACGACCTAGGCAGCAGTCCACAACAAGTGAATATGCAAAATCGTTTCTTTGGTAGCCAGATTCCTGTCACGGTGCTGTCTGTTACCGAAAACGAAACGGACTATTTGAGCTTTGAGCCTCAAGGTACCTTGCCCTACACAGTGGAACCAGCGGATTATTTCTACCTTGATGTATATGTCAATGCCATGGTGAAAGGCTATGTAGTCACCTCCTTTACGGTTCATACCGATCAAAACGATTGCATATATGGCGTCAATATCAACGAAAACCTTTTGAGCGTCAACGAACTCTCCTCCGAAGCCAAACTCTATCCCAACCCGACCACGGGCCAATTCACCGTGGAAGGCGCGAATGTGGCCAAGGTGGAGGTCTATAACCTCGTGGGACAGAAGGTGCACGAAGCCGAAGGCAAAACCGTCAGCATCGATGCAACCAACTGGAACAAGGGCATCTATCTCGTCAACATCATTGAGGAGAATGGTGCCGTGGTGACCAAGAAATTGGTGGTAAGATAACTCGTTCAGGTGGTAGCGACTTGCCGTAGTGCATCGCTATTAAACGAAAAATCTCAAAGCATTGATTATGCTTTGGGATTTTTTCTATTTTTGCTCATCGAATTCTTATTGTTATGAAACAAATCATTTTCTTCTTACTATTGTCTATAGCTTTTATTGCAAAATCGTTTGCCCAGCAAACAGCCAACAATTGCAGAAGAACCATTGATTATAAGATACTTACAGATGCTTCACGCAACTTGGTTTTTGTTGAGACTGACCCGCCTACAGGAGAGGTGCGTTTTGTGGCTGAATTTGAGCCCATGCAGGGCGTTATGATACGTTACCCTCTTGGTATTCCAGAAAGTTTAGTCGCCGATTTTTCCACCAATTGCCAAGTGTATTGCATCGTATCCGACAGCTGTCAAAATGAAGCTTTTCAAACTTTCACCGAGGCGGATGTCGATATGAATCGGGTGACCTTTGTCAATGCTCCTACGGAATCCTTCTTTGTTCGTGATTATGGTCCATGGTTCATTTTTGAAGACAAACAGCCTGCCATTGTTGATAATCTGTATTATCCTGAAATTCGGCCCAAGGACGACAGTATTTCTTGGGTGTTTTCCGAATTTTTGAACATCCCTTTGTATGGAATGAATCTACAATACGAAGGCGGAAATATGATGGAAGACGGTCGTGGCCAAGGTGTCAGCGATGATAATGTGTTATTACTCAACAATAATGATGAAGAAGACTTCCGTAACAAGATGCGCGATTATCTTGGCATTGACCCTATTCATCTTGTCAGTCCTCATTTTTTTCCTCATGTGGATTGCTGGGGCAAATATCTGGCTCCAGATATCATACTTATTTCCAGACTTCCAGAAAGCCATCCTAAATATTCTGATTTTGAACAAGTTGCAGATTACTTTGCCGCCACCAATTGCTGTTGGGGCTATCCATTTCAAGTTTATCGAGTGGACATTCCTGACACTGGCTATAACACGGTTGCTCCATACACTAATAGCCTCATTCTCAACAAAACCGTATATTTGCCCATGGGAAATGACAGCACATACAATCAAAATGCGATTGTAGTTTATCAAGAGGCTATGCCTGGGTATGAGATAGTGGCCGTTGAAGGTTGCGATAATACACCTTGGGTTGCTGGCGATGCCCTGCACTGCCGCACCCGTGGCATAATGGACTTCGACATGCTCTTCGTCGACCACCGCAATGTGCTCTTTGGTGAGCAGGAATGGCAAGACTCCATCCCCGTGTTGAGCAAATTCATCGCCTACAGCGGCGCGAACCTGAAACAAGACTCGCTCCTTGTTTATTATAGCATCGACGGAGGTGCCTATCAGGTGGCCCACATGACCGCCACGGGCAACCCCGATGAGTATGTAGGCTACATCAAATGCTACCAAGGCGAATCGAGCATCAATTATTATGTGTTTGGTGCCGACGAATCGGGACGCCGCTACACGCAGCCCGTCTTCGCCGACCTCGACCCACACCACTTCACCATAAAACCAAATCAAGCCATCACCGAACTCTCCGCCGAAGCCAAACTCTATCCCAACCCGACCACAGGCCAATTCACCGTGGAAGGCGCGAATGTGGCCAAGGTGGAGGTGTATAACCTCGTCGGACAGAAGGTACACGAGGCTGAAGGCAAGACCATCAGCATCAATGCCGCCGACTGGCACAAGGGCATCTATTTAGTCAATATCATTGAACAGAGCGGTGCCGTCGTGACCAAGAAATTGGTGGTGAAATGATTATCATTTTGTAGAGACGCGGCACGCCACTTCACTACAAATCAAACGAAGAACCCCGAAGCTCCAATATTGCCTCGGGGTTTTCATTGTTCCAAATTTGTTAGATGTTCTCTATTTCTCGCAGAAACTCGTCAATGTTTATCACATTAACGACAGGAAATACAACGGTTTTCAAAACATTGAAATGATGGTCTTCGGTCACGATGTATTTGGCATTTGCTGCAACAGCGCAATCGACAAATTTGTTATCGTCAGGGTCGGCAGTTATAAGATTCCATTTATAGTATGCTGAAATTTGACGGACATTCTTTCGTTCCAAAATGGTGTAAATAACATACCTTGCCACATCGGGATTGATGTTGTTGCTGATTACTTCTGCGTATTCCTCAAGAATCTCATTGGAAATACAAAGGCAATAACCACCCTCAAGGAACGAAAGCCAAATCTTGTGGTAAATGTTCCTTGCCGAGATAGCCATAATGAGGCTGTTAGTATCCAGTACAATGTTGGTCATACTATTGGGCTGGATAAGGAGTGCGTTCATGAAGGCTGCGAAAACCTTCAACTTTTGCCTCGGTCAAGGTTCCATTTTTCCAAAGCCTGTCAATCTCATCTTCAGCCTTTTTTGCGAAATAGTTTGAAATAGCCTGCTTCAAATCCCCCAACGCTTCAGGGGTGCTGAAAAACGACATCATTTTCAACAATTCCAATTGCGCGTCATTCAAAACGGTTGCTTCCATAGTATTGTTTTTTGAACAAGCAAAAGTACAACAAAAAACCGATATAGTACGACAAATAAAACAAGGATTCGGATATTTTTCGTATTATTTTGGTGAAATCTTGTATGGCTGAACATCCTTGTTTCGGGGATTCTTGCTATTTTTGCGACAACAAATCACAGTCATTATGAAAAGAATCCTGTTTATTCTCATCTGTGGCCTTTTCGCCTTCACTTCCTGCCAAAAACGTGGTATGAATCTGTTTCGCGGCGACTACAGTTTCAAGACCTCGGGCAGCGTCACTTTGGACGAAATCGTGACTAACGGCGAAGAAGGCGACTCGTTCACCGTCAGTCTGCCCAACGAGATCGGACAATTGGAAATCAGCGTCTTGGGCAATGAAAAAGACAGTGTCGTGGTGGTGATGAACACTATGGGCGGCGAGGTTGTGGTCACTCACGCCCTTTGCCAAGACAACAAAATCTTCCTCCGCGACTTCACGAAAAATACCCTGCTTTTCACCGGCGACTCCATCTCTTTGAAAAACGAGGTGCGCGTCAGTGCATCGGGGCAGATGTACGAGGACAACACGCTCATTATCAATATGATTTATGACGGTGAAGCCGAAACCAATGAGCGTAATTTCAAGATTCACGGCGACAACATCCGTATGGCGGCAATAAGGAATTAATTAGGACACGAGACTACGAGACAAGGAACCATCTACACCTGTCTCACGTCCTACAGTCCCAAGTCAAAAACATACTGAAATGAAAACCAAATACATCCTATGGCTCCTCCCCTTGCTGATGGCAGCCTGCAATGATAGAGAACCGAGCCAAATCAAGGAAAAACTCTTGGGCGGTCCTGCCGAGGAGCGCGTCATCCCTGTTGGCGTTCAGGTGATTGACGAAGTGAGCGGCATTGTCAGCAACACCTATCCGGGCTATTTGGAGGAAGGACAGTCGGTGGAGATGGCCTTCAAATACGGTGGCACTTTGCAGCAACTCAACGTGAAGCAAGGCTGGCGCGTCAGGAAAGGGCAAACGCTGGCGCGTGTGTCGTCGCCACAGATGGAAAGCACCCAACGCTCGGCGCAAGCCACCCTCGAACAAGCGCAAGATGCCTACGACCGCCTGAAAAAGGTGTACGACAACGGCAGCCTGCCCGAAATCAAGTGGCGCGAGATGGTCGCCAACCTCGAAAAAGCCCAGTCCGCTTTGGATTTGGCCAACGCTATGCTTGAAGACAACACGATTGTAGCACCTTTCGAAGGTACTATCGCCTCTGTCAATGCCGAAATTGGGGAAAACATCGCGCCGCTGAAGCCTGTCATACGCATCATTAATACTAAAGGTATGGCCGTGAAAATCTCCGTTCCCGAAAACGAAATCGCCAAAGTGCAGGTGGGCGACACCGCCGAGGTCGTCATCCCCGCCTTGGGCGACAAACGCTTGATTGGCAAAGTGATGGAGAAAAGTATGACAGCTTCGTTGCTCACGCATAGTTATCCCGTCAAGGTGCTTATCGAGCAGCCCGACAAGGAACTCGCGCCCGGAATGATTGGCAAGGTAGTGCTGAAAGCCGATGTCAGCAAGGGCATCGTCGTACCTGCCAATGCGGTTTTGATTAATAAGGAAGGGAAGTTTGTTTGGGTGGCCGAAGACGGTCGCGCCACGCGGCGGAAAATCACGCTTGCGGGTTATTCCGGCACGGGAGTCATCGTCAGCGAAGGCTTGCAAGTCGGCGACAAGGTCATTGTGGAAGGCTACCAGAAAGTGAGTGAAGGAATGAAGGTGGAGAGTAAGGAGTTAAGCATAGTCCCGTAGGGACGAAGGATATTAGGCAGGCGGTGTAAACCCCTGCAATCGAAAAAAAATGGCAAAAATAAAAGAACACGGCATCATCGCGGGGAGCATCGACCACCAGAAAATTGTTTGGGTGGTCGTAGCCATCATCGTGGCCTTCGGCATCTACGCCCTCGCCAAAATGAAGAAGGACGAGTTTCCGGCGTTCAGTTATCCGCAGGGCATTGTGGCGGGCGTGTATCCGGGCGCCAATTCCGAGGAGGTGGAAGCCCAACTCACCAAACCCCTTGAGGAACTGCTGTTTTCCCTGCCCGAGGTGGATCGGAAAAACACCTACTCCGTGACCAAGGAAGGCGTCTGCTACGTCTATGTGATGCTCGACTTGACCAAGAGCAACTACGCCCAAGCGTGGACGAAAATCCGCAACAAAATCAACGAAAACAAGGCTTTGACTTTTCCGGCGGGCGTGTTGGCCATTGCCGTGATTGACGACTTCGGCGACACTTCCTCGCTGCTTATCGCGATGGAATCGGACGACAAGACCTATCGCGAAATGCGCGAATACACCGACGACCTGACCCGCCGCTTGCGCGACATCCCCCAAACGGGCAACGTGCGCGTGATGGGCGAACAAACCGAGGAAATCGCGGTCATTGTGGACAAGGAAAAACTCTCGTTCTACGGCATCAGTCCGAACACACTGATGCTGCAATACGCCTCGCAAGGCTTCCTCACCACAAGCGGCACGATGGAAACCACCGACTTCGACCTGCCGCTGCACATCGAGAATCCCGTGGTTTCCGAAGAGGAACTTGAGGAGCAAATCATCTATTCCGACGCGGCGGGCAACACCGTCCGCCTGCGCGATGTGGCCACCGTCGAAAGACGTTTGGCCCCACCTTCAAAAGTGGTGAATTTCAATGGCAACAACGCCCTGATTATCAGCGTAGAGATGCGCAAGGGCTTCAACATCGTGGCTTACGGAAGGGAAGTGGAAAAAGTGCTTTCCGCGTTCAGGAAAACCCTGCCCGACAGCGTGAAAATGTACCGCATCACCGACCAGCCCAAAGTGGTCGAAAAGTCGGTCAGCGCGTTCTTGCGCGACTTGGTCATTTCAATGATTGTCGTGATTGCGGTGATGCTGCTGCTCTTCCCTATGCGCACCGCACTCATCGCCAGTTCGGGATTGCCGGTCTGCACGGCTATGAGCATCGGATTGATGTATCTCTTTGGAATTGAGTTGAATACAGTCACTTTGGCCGCCCTTATCGTCGTGCTTGGTATGATTGTGGACGACTCCATCATCAATATTGACGGCTACATCGACAAGTTGAGCCAAGGCTACAAGCCCTTCGATGCCGCCGTGAG